>NZ_RAWF01000375.1:0-7198 GCF_003612075.1 Corallococcus sp. CA041A | reverse complement strand
GTGGGAGGGACGTGCGTGGTGAGCTGCGTGGACCGCGTCGCCCCCGGCGTAGGAGGAGGCAGCGCGGGCAGCGGAGGCAACGGCGGTGCATCCGCGGGCGTACCGGGCGCCTTCGCGCTGTGCTCCATCACGGTGGGCTTCGCATCGGGGGCAGGCGTCGTGGTGGAGCGAGAAGCGACGGTCGGCCTGGAGGCCGGCGCGGCGTCCTCGGGCAGGTACCGGACGGTGCCCACCCGGACGGGGGCGGGGGTCGCGTCCTTCGCGGCGGGAGCGGTGCTCTCCGCGGGCGCCTTGGCGACGACCTGGAAGGGCATCAGGACGACGGCGCCGAGGGCGAACAGCGCACCCTTCAGCCACCGGCGGGGTTGCGTGGGGACGACGTCGACATGTTCCAGCATGCGGAGCCTCCTGTGCAGCGCGTGAAGGTGGGCCGACGCCCCGAGCGCCGCTGCGCTGCCTGGGGGCCGGGTGATGCCAAAGGCGATGAGCAGCTCGCCGTAGTCCGCGGGCTCCGCGCCGGTGAGGCGCAGCGCCTCCGCGTCGCACGCCTCTTCCCGGGCGAGCGCGTACTCACGGGCCGCCTGGCGCGCGAGCGGGTGGAAGAAGAGGACCGTCTCCGCCAGCGCCGGCACCCAACCCAGCCACAGGTCCCCGCGCCGCAGGTGCGCCACTTCGTGCGCCAGCGCCATGCGCAGCGAGTCCTCCGGCAAATCACGCAGCGCCTTCGCGGGCAGCACGATGACCGGCGACACCAGCCCCGCGGCCAGCGGGCTCACCACCTCGTCCGACACGAGCAGCGTGGGCGGACGGCGCAGGCCCGCTTCATTCGCGAGGAACTCCGCCTCCTCCTCCAGCACCGGGTGACGCAAGGGCCGCGCGCGCTCCCGCATGCCCTGCACCTGACGCCACGCCAGCACGTGGCCCCGCACCTTCCACGCCACGCCCGCGCCCCACAGGACAAGCAGCGCCCACACCCCGCCCACCGTCCACGAATGCGCGCGGAGCGACTCCACCGCGCTCTTGAAGAACGAGGCGACCCGCGCCCCGGCCGAGGGGCCCTCCACGGGAGCCGGTGTCTGCCCTTGCGGCGACACCCGCATGAGCACGGCCGCATCGGGGGCCGTGAGCACCATGACCGTCCGCCCCGGCGTCTGGGATTGAGCACCGTCCACGCGGACCGTCTGGGATTGCGCGGTCGTGGACTCCACGGGCAGCAGCGCCAGCGGCATGGGCTTGGGCCAGCCCAGCGTGAGCACGAACTTGAGCGCCACCAGCCACCAGAGTCCGGCGCGCAGGGCCGCGGGCAGGCGAGGCAGCGTCCGGGCCAGCAACCAGACGGCCAGCGCGCACAGCGCCCCCTGCCACGAGGCGCGCCACACCGACTCCGACCACGACGACCACCACGGCGAGGTCATGAGAGTCATCACGGGGCTTACTCCTTCCGCTTCTGGCGCAGGCGCGCCACGACGTCCTGGAGCTGCTTCAGCTCTTCGTCGGACACGTCCTCCGTCTCCGACAGGTAGGTCACGAACGGCGACAGGGACCCGGAGAGCGTGCGCTGCACGAAGTTCCCTACGACGTCGCGCAGCAGCTCTTGCGTCGCCACCGGAGAGGCGTACTGGAACACCCCGTCCACCTTGCTCCGGGTCAGGTACCCCTTCAGCCGCAGCCGCTCCATCACCGTCAGGATGGTGGAGCGCGCCAGACCCTGCGCCTCACCGAAGCGCTCGGCCACCTCGCCCACCGTCGCCGGACCATGCTCGGCCACGTACCGCAGCACCGCCAGCTCCTGCTCTCCCACCGGCTTCTTCATGCGCCCTGCCCTTCGTGACGACAGCTGTAGTCAGAAAGCAAGGTACGCCTGACTACAGCCGTAGTCAAGCGGGTGTCCCGGACAGGCATCAGGGATCTCCCGCAGGGACAGGCAGCCTCTAATTTCCTAGTCTCCCCTCTCCCCCATGACGCACCCCGCCATCCCTCCGGCCGGGCGCGTCAACGAAAGGCAGTCGAAGATGAAAGGCATTGGCCCCAAGCTGAGCCAGACGCAGTTCAAGGTCGGCAACAACAACACGAAGGTGGGCGAGCAGGTGAAGTACGGCCCCACCGCGGACCTGAACGCGAAGCAGCAGCAGAAGCTCACCGACCACTACGGCGAGCACGGCACGGCGAAGACTCCGCAGAACTCGCTGAACCGCCTGACCCAGTACAGCGATTCACACACCACGTACACGAAGGCGGCGACGGCCTCCGGGCGTCCGCTGACGGAGCAGGAGGCGCTGGTCGCGGGGAGCGCGAAGAACAAGGCGCCCGCGTCCAGCATCAACCACGTCATCGCCTCCGGCACCGGCCAGAACGTCCTCAACCACGAGACGCTCCAGTTCAAAGAGGGCGTGAAGAACGCGAACGAAGGCGCCCAGAAGCTGAGCACGGCCTCCACTCCCAAGGAGAAGGCCGCGGCCCAGAAGCAGATTCAGCAGGGCCTGGCGCAGCAGGCCGCGGGCGTGGGCCGCATGCAGGGCTACTCGCGCGCCACGCTCGCCGAGCGCCAGGGCGAGCTGACTCCGGCGCAGGTGCAGGGGAAGCGCAACGGCGCGCTCCAGAACACCCTCACCGCGATGCAGGGGCCTGATCAGGACACGCGCTTCGGCGCCTACAAGGACGTGCTGAAGGACACCTTCGACTCGCCGGGCAACCTGCGCCTGGGCAACCGGACGCAGAACACGAAGATCAGCACCGGCTTCGACACGCCGCTGGACGCGAAGGGCAAGCCCACGGAGCGCGCCGAGCGCCTCTTCCAGGCGCATCAGACCTTCGGCCCGGACCGGCTCCTCACCAAGGAGCGCCTCTTCACCCTGGATGACAAGGGCGAGGCCATGTCCAGCAGCAAGGAGACGGCGCAGGTCGGAGACAAGCGCAAGGCGGACGCCGCCGACACCGACCCCGGACCGTCCTCGTCGAAGAAGCGCAAGAAGGCCTGAGTCAGCCAACCGGCACCTGAGCGCCCGCTCGCCCGGTCGCTCAGGTAAGGGTCGGGTAGCAGAGGACCGTGTGTGTCCTTGTCTCTGTCGGAAGGGCAACCAGATTTCTGGCAGCCGACTTCAAACCCGACACACACGGAGATTTCCCATGAAGCTCCCTCTGTTCGCGGCGATCGCCGCCCTGTCGCTGTACGGTTGCGCCAGCCACAACGCCACCACCCGCGAGGCCTCGTCACCGGAAGCCGGTGCCGTGGGCGGCTCGGGCAGCGCGGGCACCACGTCCGCCAACCCGGACACCACGGATGGCACCAGCGGGAGCATCGACCCCGCTGACACCTCACGCTCCACGGAGCTGCCCGGTGAGACGGGCAACGTGAGCGACCTGGAGAAGCGCGACCGCAAGGACGCGCCCACCGTCTACGACGGCGAGGCCACCGGTGGCTCTGGCGCCGCGCACGAAGCCGTGAAGACCGGCGACGGCCAGAAGTGGGACGTCCAGCAGAACACGCCCACCGACCTGGGCGACGCGCAGGTGCCCGCTGGCGCGGTGAACCAGAACCGCGACCCCAGTGAGAAGGGCAACCTGGGCACCGGCGGCTCCGGCGACCTGAGCACCGACGGCAAGAGCGATGTGAGCGAGGAGACCGGATCCGGCGCCCTCAACAGCGACGTGGACGCCCCCAGCACGGACAGCTCCAAGGTGGACACGGACGCCACGCCGGATCCCACCCATTAGTCATCGCGCCCCACGCGAGGGCGGATACCCGGGAAAGCCCGCTCACGGGCCGTCCCGGGTATTCGTCTGTCCAGCCCGCGCCGCGCCAACTAGAGTGAGCACCAATGACTGGTGCTCCCTTCGTGGCCCTCATCGCGCTGCTTCACTCCCAGTCCTCCAGCATCGAGGAGGTCCCCAATGATGCGCAGCAGGAGACGTACTCCGCGCCGGAGTCGTCGGGGAGCTCGGGAGGTTCCTCGGAGGGAATCGGCTTCCGGGCGCTCCTGGAGGTGGGGCCGCTGAGCTTCCCGTCCGGGACGCGAGGTGGGGAGCAGGACCTGTTCGGCTACGCGTACCCGTCCCTGGGCGTGGATGGGGGCGAGGACTTCGCCTTCATGCTGGGCGCGCCGCTGCGCTTCCGGCTGCTGGACAACGAGCCGAAGCAGAAGGACGACGACTACGGCGCGTGGCTGCGGCGCGAGGACTGGGACGAGCGCAGTGACTACGGCCAGGTGGTGCGCCTGCTGCGCATTGGCGACGAGTCCGGCCGCTTCGGCCTGCGCGTGCAGCCGTTCCTGGAGGAGTCGCTGGGGCGCGGCTACCTGGTGAACCGCTACGACAACCAGCTCAACCCGAACTACCACCCGGCGGGCGGCACGCTGTCATTCACCGCGGGGCCCGCGCGCGTGCAGCTGCTGGCCAGCGACGTGCTCGCCGCGCGCATCTTCTCAGGCGAGCTGCTGTTGGACATCGGCCGCATCGCCAGCGACAGCGAGGGGAACTTCGACCGCTACCTGGTGCGCGCCTCGGCGGCGCACGACTTCGGCGAGGCCGGCGGAGTGACGCCGGAGGCCACGGTGGCGTCGGTGGGCGGCGAGTTCGCCATGTACAAGGGCGAGCGGCTGCGCTCGTGGGCCCTGCTCGCCGGCGGCGCGCGGCTCAATGATGGCGCGCAGGACGTGGGAGGCATGCTGGGCGTCGCGTTCGAGGGCAACTTCAAGGGCACGCAGCTCAGTGTCACCGTGCAGGGGCGCCGGCAGGGCGGAGGCTTCCGCTTCGGCTACTTCGGCGCGGGTTACGAGCTGTCGCGCTTCTCCGCCGTGGGCCTCTCCGAGGAGCCCCAGGCCGACCAGCGCGTGCCCAAGGACTTCTCCGGCTACCTGGAGCTGTCCGTGGCGCGGGGCGACGGACCGGACTCTCCGGAGGTCGTGGCCAGCGGCGCCGTGGAGTACTCCGCCTTCGGCCGCGCGGACGGCGACCTGTCCCTGAGCTTCAGCACCCCGGGCGGCGAGTCGCGAGGCATCGCGCGCCTGGTGGTGGTGGGCCTGGGCGACAAGCCCCGCTACTCGGTGGCGGCGGAGTTCCGCCAGCGCGTGCTGCCCGCCATGTACATCTGGGGCGCCGGCGCCACGGTGACCTTCCCGCAGCCGGACGGCACGCTGGTGCAAGGCGTGAGCGCGGGCGCGGGCGTGGGCGTGGACTTCGCCCGCCGCTAGTTCCCCACCGTCCCGCCCTCTTCCTGGGCGGGAGCGCAGGGCAGGATGGCGCTGTGCCGCCGGGCCGTCTCGCACGACTTGCCCACCAGCCAGCGCGACAGCAGGCGCACGCCGGAGGCGAAGAGGCCGTCGTCGCCCTTGTGCAGGGCCTCGAAGAGGGACTCGTCCAGCACCGACTCCTCCGGGTCGATGAGGAACTCCTCCGGCTCCAGCGGCTTGAAGAGTGGGTTCTGGTCGAACACCGTCTCCAGCGGGTGCGGACGCAGCCGGTGCTGTCCCTCGTGGGCCAGCCCGTCCAACGTCTCCACCATGTGCGTCGCGTCCACCAGCGGGCGCAGCGCGGCCACGCCAGCCAGGCCTGCCTGCTCCGCCATCAGCGACACGCGCACGCGGCGGATGGCGCGCGACACGGCGTCGCCGGGCGCCTCCGCCTCCCAGCTCAGGTTGAGCTCCGAATCCAACCCCAGGCTGCGGTTGGTCGTGTTCGCGGAGCCAATGGTCATGAAGGTGTCATCCACGATGAGCACCTTCGAATGGATGTACGTGAAGACGTCCGAGCCGTCCTCGTCCTTCGCCGCCGAGCCGTACACCGCGAAGCCGTGGCCCGTTTCGGAGGCCACCTCGCGCAGCGCGCGCAGCAGGCGCACCTGGGCCACGCCCATGGCGATCTGCTCGCGCAGCGCTTCCGGCTGACGGGGCAGCACCAGCATCACCTGGAGCCGGGGCCGCCCGGCCGCGCGCATGCGTTTGACGAGCGCGTCGTAGATGGCGCGTGAGGAGAAGTACTGGTTCTCGATGTAGATGAAGCGCTCGGCCGCGTCGATGGCGTCCACGTACAGCGCGCGGATCTCCTGCACCTCCGCTTGCGGAGGCAGCAGCGTCTTGCCGAAGGTGCGGCTGATGGCCACCGGGCCCGGAGGCGCGGGCATCGTCGCTTCGAAAGTCATGTCGTCGCGGTTCACGGGCTCCAGGTGGAGCTCGCCTCCGCCCGAGTGCGCCCAGCGCGCCTCGAACAGCTCCGCGAGCGGCTTCACCGCGGGGCCCGTCAGCACCGTCTGCACGTCGTGGTACGGCCCGTGCGGGTCGCGGCCGGAGTCGCAGCGCAGCTTCGAGCGCGCGGGGTGGTCCCGGTCGTCCCAGCGACAGTCACACACGTCCATGCCGCCGGTGAACGCCATCACGCCGTCGATGACGACGAGCTTCTGGTGATGGGCGCCGTAGAGCGGACTGGAGGAATCGAAGCGGAAGCGCAGCCGCTCGTTCGTCGTCCAGTTGAAGAGCAGGTTCTGCATCCACTCGCGCTCCATGGCGAGCAGCATGCTGAAGTCCCACGCGAGGATGTAGACGTGCAGCTCCGGGTTCTCCCGGCACATCTCATCCAACAGTGGCAGCAGCCGGACTTCTCCTCCCTTGGCCTCCTCCAGGTCCTCACCGCGCAGCAACGTCACATCGCTGTCGAACTGCCAACCGGTGATGACGATGGAGCGGCGGGCCTTCCGGATGGCCCTGTACAGCTCACGGTAGTAGTCCCGGGCGTCCACCAGCACGCCCGCGTCATGCGTATCCGTCCGCGTCCAGCAATTGCGTCCGGGATTGAGAATGGGTTTCACGTCATTCACCTGGCCCTGGAGTGGATCCCTGTTGTCGTCCGCGCCCGGCCGGCGGAAGCATCACCCCACGAACACAATGTGCTTTCCGGTCGCCAACGTCATGTCGGTGGACGAGACCACCCTGGCCACCTTGCGAGCCTCGCCCCCCACGGTGTCGAAGGCCGCGGCGATCAGATCACCGAGCGTCACCTGCACGCGCTTCGCCTGCTTGCCGGCGCTGGACACGGCCTTCACCGTCTTCGCCTTCATCTGACGGGCCTTGCGCTGGATGGTCTGCTTCTGGGTCTTGGTCGCCATGGTCTTCGTTCTCCGAGGATGAAGTGTCTGCGTGATGCGCCGTACCGCCCCGTACCGCCCGTCCTGCCGTGCTGCCCCTGCCCCGTCCCGCCCGTCCTGCTC
>NZ_RAWF01000374.1:0-7288 GCF_003612075.1 Corallococcus sp. CA041A | reverse complement strand
CCCCCCGCCCGTCCCGCCGCCGGGTCCGCGCGTGTCCACGGGCAGCCTCCAGGTGACGAGCCGGCTGTCGCACCCGTACGTGCCGGTGGGCCCTTCGGAAACGTACGTGACGGTGGACCTCACCGGCGCGGAGGTGCCCGGGGCGAAGCGCAGCCCGGTGAACCTGGCGGTGGTCATCGACCGGTCCGGGTCCATGAGCGGCTACAAGCTCCAGCAGGCGAAGCAGGCCGCGCGGCACCTGGTGACGCTGCTGCGCGACGAGGACCGGCTGGCCATCGTGCACTACGGCAGCGACGTGAAGAGCCTGCCGTCCCTTCCGGCCACCTCGGGCAACCGCGAGCGGATGCTCCAGTTCATCGACGGCATCTGGGATGACGGCGGCACCAACATCAGCGCGGGCCTGTCCGTGGGCCGCACGCAGCTGGCGTCCGCCATGGGCGGGACGGCCACGGTGAACCGCCTCATCCTGATGAGCGACGGCCAGCCCACCGAGGGCGTGTCCGACGAGGAGGGCCTCAAGAACGTGGTGAAGGAGATCCGCGCCTCCGGCATCACGGTGAGCTCCATTGGCGTGGGCACGGACTTCAACGAGGACCTGATGCAGGCCTTCGCGGAGTACGGCGCCGGCGCGTACGGCTTCCTGGAGGACGCGAGCAAGCTGTCCACCCTCTTCCAGCGCGACCTGCAGCAGGCCACCACCGCGGTGGCGCGCAACGTGGAGCTGTCCTTCGAACTGCCCCCGGGCACGACGCTGGGCGAGGTGCTGGGCTACCGCGCGCACCAGGCCGGAAACACCGTGCGCGTGGCGCTGCCGGACTTCTCCGCGGGCCAGACGGAGCGCGTGGTGGCGCGGCTGCACGTGACGGGCACCACGCCGGGCCAGTCCGTGCAGGTGGCGGGGCTGAAGGTCGCGTACACGGACCTGCTCGTGCAGAAGAACGTGGAGGACCAGTCCATGCTGGCCGCGGTGGCCACCAACGTGCTGGAGGAGGTCGTCCAGCGCCAGGACAAGGAGGCCACGGTGTACGCGGCCCGGGCCCGCAGCGCGCAGAACCTCCAGAAGGCCGCGGAGGCCATGAGCCAGGGCAAGAAGGCGGAAGCCAAGGGCTACCTCTCCCAGAACCAGGCCCTCTTCGAGGAGGCAGGTGTGGTGGCGGGCGCGGCGGCGGTGGCGGCGGATCAGGCCGAGCAGACCCGCGCGATGCAGGAATACGACGACGCGGATTCCTATGAAGCCCAGAAGGCCGCCGTGAAGAACAGCAAGGTGAAGGCGCTCAAGAGCTTCGGGCGCATGGGCTCGACGTACTGAGACTCCGGAGCTTCGAGGGGCATGCAGGGGGGCATCGCCCGCCCCCCTGCCCGCCCGCCATCGCGACGTCACATCTTCGCGGTTGACCTCCGGAATCGCGTGGCCCTATCTCCGCGTTCTTCCAGGCTTCACCCCCTGGAAGCAGGGCGCACTGGAGGCGCGGACAAGCATGGCGGCGAGCGCGAGCACCCCGTGGGTTGGGGTCATCATGGGCGGCAAGAGCGACCTGGAGCACCTGCAACCGGCGATCGACATCCTCGCCGAGCTGCGCATCCCGCACGAGGTGCGCATCGTGTCCGCGCACCGCACGCCGGACTGGATGATGGAGTACGCGTCCACCGCGGAGTCGCGCGGGCTGTCCGTCATCATCGCCGCGGCGGGCGGCGCGGCGCACCTGCCCGGCATGGTGTCCAGCAAGACGCTGCTGCCGGTGCTGGGCGTGCCCATGCCCACGACGGTGCTGTCCGGCTTCGACGCGTTGCTCTCCATCGTACAGATGCCCAAGGGCGTCCCGGTGGGCACGCAGGCCATTGGCAAGCCGGGGGCCGCCAACGCGGCGCTGCACGCGGCGGCCATCCTGGCGCTGAAGTACCCGGAGGTGCGCGAGCGGCTGGCCGCGTGGCGCAAGGCCCGCACGGATGAAGTGCTGGCGCAGCGCGAGGTGGCGGGATGAGCGGCCCCATGGTGCTGCCGGGCGGAACGCTGGGCATCCTGGGCGGCGGCCAGCTGGGGCGCATGATGGCGCTCGCGGCGCGTACGCTGGGCTACCAGGTGCAGGCGTTGGATCCGGACTCGGCGTGCCCGTCCCGCTCCGTGGTGGACCGCTGCCTCACCGCGTCCTTCTCCGACACGACGGTGGCCGAGGACCTGGCGCGCCAGTGCGACGTGGTGACGCTGGAGATTGAGAAGGTCTCGCTGTCCACGCTCAACGCGGTGTCGCGTCACGCGCCCATGCGGCCCGGCGCCTCCGTGCTGGAGGTGGTGCAGCACCGCGGCCGGCAGAAGGCCTGGCTCGCGAAGGGCGGCTTCCCGCTGGGCCCGTGGCGCGAGGCGCACTCGGAGGCGGAGCTGGCCGCGGCCATCACCGCGCTGGGCGGCAAGTGCTTCATCAAGTCCAGCGAGGGTGGCTACGACGGGCGCGGCCAGTACGAGGTGAAGTCCGCCTCCGAGGCGGGCACCGCGTGGAAGGAGCTGGGCGAGCGCTCCGTGGTGGCGGAGGCCGCGCTGGACCTGAAGGCGGAGCTGTCCGTGCTGGTGGCGCGCGGGCCGGATGGGCAGCTCGCGGTGTACCCGCCGGCGTTCAACCACCACGAGGAGCGCATCCTCGCGTGGTCGCTGTTGCCGGGTCCGCTGCCCCAGGCCGTGCTGACGCAGGCGTCTCAGGTGGCGCGCGACATCACCGCCGGGCTGAAGGTGGAGGGGCTCCTGGTGGTGGAGATGTTCCTGCTGGGTGACGGGTCGCTGCTCGTCAACGAGGTGGCGCCCCGGCCGCACAACAGCTTCCACTCGACGGAAGTGGCGTGCCTGACGAGCCAGTTCGAGCAGGCCGTGCGCGCGGTGTGCAACCTGCCTCTGGGCTCGGTGGAAGTAGTGCGCCCCGCGGCCATCGTGAACCTGCTGGGCGACCTGTGGCTGCAGGAAGGCGGCCCCAGGTTCGCGCAGGCGCTGGCGCTGCCCGGCGTCCGGCTGCACCTGTACGGCAAGCGGGACGCGCGCAAGGGTCGCAAGATGGGCCACCTGTCCGCGGTGGGAAGTTCGCCCGAGGACGCGCTCCAGCGCGTGAAGGCCGCCGCCACGGCCCTGGGGATGTAATGCCCATGAAGACGAACGCCGCCCGGCTCCTGGACTCGCTCGGCATCGCGTACACGTTGCGCGACTACGACGTGGATCCGGACGACCTGTCCGCGGAGACGGTGGCGGCCAAGGTGGGCATGCCCGCGGAGCAGGTCTTCAAGACGCTGGTGGCCAAGGGCGACCGCACCGGCGTGTTGATGGCGGTGGTGCCGGGCAACGCGGAGCTGGACTTGAAGGCCCTGGCGCGGCTGTCCGGCGACCGCAAGGTGGACACCATCCCCCTCAAGGAATTGCAGCCGCTCACCGGCTACATCCGGGGCGGCGTCACCGCGCTGGGGGGCAAGAAGGACTACCCCGTCTTCGTGGATGAGACGCTGGAGCTGTTCGATGAAGTCGCCGTGTCGGCCGGGGTGCGCGGGACGCAGATTGTCCTCGCCCCGGCGGACTACCTCCGCGTGACGAAGGGCAAGCCGGGACCCATTTCGCGTCCGAAGGCGTAGACCCTTTTCGCGAGCCGCGCGTTCGAAGAGACATTCCCGGCCCTTGGGGGCCGTTCCCGGGGTGTCCCGATGAATGCCGCCGTGTTGCAATTCCACCACCGCGAAGCCTTCGAGCACACCGTCACGCGCGCGTTGGCGGCAGGCGCCGGAGCGGGGCTGGTGCAGTGGCTGTCCTTCCGCGTGGGCATGCCGATGCCGCTGACGTGGCTGGTGCCCGCGGCGGTGGTGCTGGCGTGCGCGCGAGGCGACCGGTGGGACCGGGGCCTCTTGAGTGGCCTGGGGTTGCTGCTCGTGGCGCTGCCCTATGGGCTGGGCCTGTCGCCCGCGTGGACGGTGGCCACGAGTGGCGCGGCCGCGGGCGCGCTGCTGGTGCGCTCCCGCCTCAACGACCTGGGCGAGGAGGGACAGGTCGCGGAGGCCCGTCCCACGCTCGTGCACTACGGCCTGGGCGCCGTGCTGGGCGCGGGGCTCACGCTGGCGGGTGGCGTGGTGGCGAACATCCTGTCGGTGCGGCTGGCGTCCGTGGCCACGCCCACGCTGCTGGCGGCGGCGGTGGTGGGCGGCATCGTGGGGCTCTTCGTGGGGCTGGGCGCCATCGCCGCGCACCTGGGGCTGACGGCGGATCCGGTGGAGGCGCGCGCGGAGGAGCTGCTGCCCCAGCTCTCCGGTGACTTCCACACGCTGTCCGAACGCGCGCTGTCCCTCTACCGTCAATGCGGTCAGTCCCTGGCGAAGCTGCCCCGCGAGCCCGCGCGCGAGGAACTGGCCCGCACGCTGGCGCGGATCACCAAGGGCGCGGTGGAGCTGGCGTCCGAGTGGGCTGGCGTGGAAGCGCAGCTGGAGGAGCGCGCCGCCGCGGAGTTGCAGGCGGAGCGCGAGAGCCTGGAGCGCAGCGCTCGCGCGAGCACGGACGTGGTGGCGCGCCGGCAGTTGGAGGCCGCGGCGGCGTCGCTGGCGGAGGAGGTGGAGCGGCTGGGAGACATGCGTCAGCGGCGCGAGCGAATCCTCGCGAGGCTGCGCGCGGAGGTGGCCCTGCTGGAGCGTGCGCGCGTGGCGCTCCTGTCCCTGCGCAGCGGTCAGGCCCAGCTGAAGGCGGCGGAGCTGGCCTCGCTGGCCCGCCGGTTCCGAGCCCTCTCGACCGCCCAGGGAGAGGAAGGCCAGGCGATGGACGCGGTCGCGGCCCAGGTCACGCTGACCCAGGTGGCGGCGGCGAACGTGGCCCCGGTGACCCCGGTGGATCCGGGGCCGGACGCGTCCGAGGGCGCCAAGGTGCCGGAAATCCAGCGGATTCAGGGGGAATAGGACCTGGGGAGGCTGACGGGGCCCTCCCGCCCGGGCCCTGGGGGACGCCCGTGGCAAGCGTCCGTTTTCGATGTTGGCCCTGCCGAGTGGTCGGGGGGGACTGAAGCTTGAGCCAGAGCGCGGTACATTTCGAGAGCCATGAGCCTGCCCTCCCCCAGCAAGCCCGCACCACCTCCGCCCTGGCTCTGGAACGGTGACGAGCCAAGGGTCGCCACCGTCTTCCAGCCCATCGTCGATCTGCTCAGCGGCGAAGTCCTCGGCCACGAGGTGCTGTCGCGAGGCCTGGGCCCGGTGGAGTCCCCCAACGAGCTGTTCAACCGCGCGCGGGTGGAGGGCTTCACCTACGAGTTGGAGCGCGCATGCTGGACCGCGGCGGTGCGTCGCATCGCCACGCTGCCGGAAGCGCAGCGGCGCGGACCGTTCTTCTTCAACGTCAGTCCGGACGTGTTGAGCGACGAGCGCTTTGGCGGCGCGTCCACGCTGGAGCTGCTGCGTCAGCACGGCCTGAGTCCCCAGCAGCTGGTGCTGGAGATCACCGAGCGCAGCACGTTCGAGGACACGGAGCAGCTGCGCATGCTCGCGCGGCGGTATTCGGAGCAGGGCTTCGGCATCGCGCTGGACGACTTCGGCGCGGGGCACTCGGGTCTGGTGACGCTGGTGCACAGCGCGCCGGACTTCATCAAGTTGGATCAGGCGCTGGTGCGGGACATCCACCTGCACACGTACCGGCAGCACCTGGTGAAGTCGCTGGTGGCGTTCGCGCAGCGCGTGGACGCGGTGCTCATCGCCGAGGGCGTGGAGACGTGGAACGAGCTGGCGGTCCTGCTGCGCCTGGGCATCCGGCACGCGCAGGGCTACCTGCTGGCGCGGCCCGTGAGTTCGCCGCAGCGGCCGGGCGCGGATTTCGCGGAGCGTTGCCGCGAGGCCATCCGCGCCCTGCACCACCGCGAGCACGAGGATGACGAGACGGTGGGCAGCATGATCATCCGCCCGCCGTGCGCGCCGGTGACGGCGCAGGCGGTGGAGCTGGATCGGCTCTTCCGCCGCACGCCGGGCGAGGACCACGTCGTGCTGCTGGACAACGAGCAGCCGCACGCGGTGGTGACGCGGCGGAGCTTCTACGCGCGCTTCGGAGGAACCGCCGCCAGCACGGAGTCCGCGCTTCCGGACGAGCCGCGCGAGGCGCCGATGGTGGTGGAGGACGCGACGGCCATCACGGCGCTGGCGCGCATGGCGATGCGCCGTCCGCCCGAGTCCGTCTACGACCCGGTGGTGGTGACGGACGCGAAGGGCCATTTCCTGGGCACGGTGACGATGAAGCAGCTCATCGCGCGGGCCTCGGACCTGGAGCAGCACGCGGCGACGGGCGCGCATCCGCTCACCGATTTGCCCGGCAGCCGGATGATCGAACGGTGGATCCGCGCCGCGCTCCAGGGCAGTGCGTTCACGGTCATCTACGCGGACCTGGATCACTTCGAGGCGTACAACGACCGCTACGGATTCCTCCAGGGCGACCGGGTGATCCGCTACACGGCGAGCGTGCTGTCGGAGTGCCTGCACCTGTTACCGGAAGGCTCGAACCTGGGCCACGTGGGCGGCGACGACTTCGTGCTCGTGTGTCCGGACGCGGTGGCGCCGGAGGTGCTGCGCACGCTCTGCCAGCGCTTCGACGCGGAGAAGGTCCCGCTCTACGGTCCGGAGGACCTGCGGCGCGGCGGATTCACGGCCAAGGACGCGGCAGGCAACACGGTGCCGGTGACGCTGAGCCTCGCGGCGGTGGACCACCAGGGGTTGTCCGCCAACCCCCACCCCGCGGAGCTGTCCGCCGTCGCCGCGGCCCTGCGCAAGCGAGTGAAGGCCGTCTCCGCGCAGACGCACACCAGCACGTTCCTGTTCCAGCCCGGCGCGGTGAAGTAGCCGGACCGCGCCTCACGTCCAAAGTGAGGCACGGTCGCCCGTCCGAGCCCACCGAAACGGCACGGCCCACGGGTATGCCCCGGCCCCGCCGGGACTCCCCGCCAGCGGTCCCCAGCACGAACCTGTCCGACTGTCCGACAAGTTGGGAGGACCGGCGATGGGGCCCGCCGCCCCATTCGCGTAGCGGAAACCTGTCCGACTGTCCGGCAAGTTTGGATGCACCGTGGCGAGAGGGCCACCTGGTCCAGCCGCGCGCCGGAAACCTGTCCGACTGTCCGACAGATTGGGCGGACCGGGCCGATGGCGGCGGCCACTTGGGCGCCGGAAACCTGTCCGACTGGAGGTCTGCGCGGAATAGGGGTGAAGGCTGACTGGCTACTGAGCCTCAAGGGAGGCAGGGGCCTCCAGCACGAAGTAGACGCAAAAAAGCCGGCTGCGTGTCAGCAGCCGGCGGATGTTGTGGGCC
>NZ_RAWF01000373.1:0-7301 GCF_003612075.1 Corallococcus sp. CA041A | reverse complement strand
CCCCTTCCCCACATCCGCTGGCGGACAGAGCCCGTGTGCGCCCCTGGCCACTGCCCTCGTCCCACGGAGGGAATCCGTTGTGTTTCCGGAGGTTCGGGGAAGCCGAGCGAGGACCGAGACACCAGACAAGGGGTGTCTATTACGGAAATCCCGTGATTTTTTGTCAGGGGGTCGCGGTCAAATCCCCCGGTTGGACCCCAGCGCATGGGGAGAGGGGAGGGCAGGTGATGCAACGGCTCCGGGCGACGCCCGCGAGCCCGACCCACCGGATCCGAAGGGGCTTGTCAGGGTCCCCAGGTGGGCGCGGTCGTACCGCAGGTGCTCTCCCTTTGGGCCCGGCGCGGATTGAGCGGTTCAAGGAGCACAGCCATGAAGTCGTTCCTGTTGGTACCCAAGGAGTCCATCGAGACGCAGGCCCGGCCCGGTGTGCGTGGCACGGCGCAGGGCGAGCGCGTCCTCAGCCGTAGCACCGCGCTCCGCTTCAGCGCGGCCCAGAAGGCACCGGATGCCCTCACCGCTCTCGGCCTGCGGTCGGCCACGCTGCCTGGCGTGAAGCCCGAAATCAGCGGCCAGGCGGCGCGCGGACGCAAGCGCGCCCGCGGCAAGAAGGCCAGCGACGTCGACGCCACGCCCATGCCGGGCGCGCCCGTGACGGAGCAGGCCGGCACGGAAGCCGGCAGCTACCGGTTCATGCCGCTCATCGGCGCCACCATGGCGCACTTCTACTCCCAGGACGCGGAAGTCGCGGCCCGCGGCGAGCTGGCGGCGGAGTTCGAGTTCATCCCGGACGTGGTGCCCCTGTCCTTCCCCGGTCCGGTGTCCGCCGGACAGACGGGGCCGCGCAACCGCGGCATGAGCTCGCTCGCGCAGCGCGAGTGGCCTGACGAGTCCGGCGTCCCCCTGGCCCACGCCCAGGGCATCCGGGGCGCCGGCGTGATGCTGGGCATCCTGGACACCGGCGTGGACGCGGACCACCCGGAGCACGCGAGCAAGACCATCCAGTTCCGCTACGTCTCGCTCTTCCCCAACTCGCCGCACAACCCCGCGCGCGACGTGCGCGGTTTCGACCCTGACGGCCACGGCACGCACGTGTGCGGCATCGCCGCGGGCGTGCACCACGGCGTCGCGCCGGAGGTGGACCTCTACGCCGCGTCCGTCATCGAATCGGAGACCATCCGCACCAGCCTGGGCCGCGTGGCCGCCGGCATGGAGTGGCTGCTGCACCAGTTCAGCCGTCCGGAGAACGCGTCGCGTCCCGCCGTCGTCAACCTGTCGCTGGGCTTCCCGCTGCAGCCGCCTCCGGGCATCTCCGAAGCGGACTACCTGCTCAACCAGCGCGCACTGCAGGCCATGTTGCGTCGGCTTCTGGACAGCAACATCCTGCCCATTGTCGCGGCGGGTAACAGTGGACCCGACACGGTTGGTTACCCAGCAGCCTTTCCCGAGGCCCTGGCTGTGGGGGCAGTCGACTTCGAGCGCAACGTGGCCACCTTCTCCGCCAGCGGCTCCGTGGGGCGTCGGGTCGTACCTGACGTCATGGGCTACGGGGTGAATGTGTATTCGTCTACTGAACGCCGCTGCAACAATCAGGCGTTCTATGAACGGATGAGCGGCACAAGCATGGCGGCGCCGTATGTCGCGGGAATCGCCGCGCTGTATCGTTGCCGTGCCCCTGACTTGACGGCATTGGAAGTGAGGGATTTGATTCTGGGCAATGCCATCAAGCTTCCTCGCTCGGCGAACCACCGGACGGGGAAGGGCCTGGCTGTTTTCAGGTGACGCGGTAGTTGCCGGGGCCGGTGCCACGTGAGCACCGGACCTGGGGAGGATGTGGCCATGAGCAGGAAGAATGGCGTGCCGGGCGGACCCCAAGACATTTCGGCCCGGATGTCCTCCGTCGCCTCCGTGCGTCCGCTGCCTGGCAGCGGAGGCACGGTGCGTGCGTTGCCGGGCGCGGGTGGCCTGGAGCGTGACGCACAGCCGGCCGGCGATATTGACGTCACGGTGATGCCCCGGGAATCGGCCGCGCCGAAGAGTCCTTCCGCGTCCTCACGGGCACCCATGCGTTCGCGCGCGGATATCTACAAGGAAGGCCAGGCGGAGAACGCCCGCTTCCGCGAGAGCTTCATGCGCTGGCTGGAGGCACACCAGTTGGTGGGCGCCGTGCGCGCCATGAGCGAGCCGGGCGGTTCCCTGCCCATGCTGCACTTGAGGTGCGCCCCGCGCGTGCTGGACCAGTTGCGCCGCGCGCCGGAGTTCGAGGCGGGCACGATGATGCCGCTCGAACAGCTGTACTAGGCCCGCCCCACCGCGCTTGCCTCCTGTCACCGGCCCCGCGTCCCGCCTTCCTTGTAACGGAAGACGGCCCTCCAGCGGTCTACGCCGCCTTGCGAAAGGCGAGCACCCGCGTTGGGGCGCCTGCGCTGTCGCACCGGGAAGAGGCTCGCTTGCCGCGTTCACCCCTGTGGAACTGACGGCGGGGCAGCTTCTTCCTGATTAACCTAGAAACTCAGGATTGTGGCCGCCTGATGCCATTGAACGGAAGGACCACTGCGCTGTCTGGGATTGGACGACGTCAGTCCAACCGGCAGGCGTCCTCGAAAGACAGACGCGGGTTGCGCGGGAAGAGCTTCGCCGGGTCGCCGTAGCCCAGGTTGATGAGGAAGTTCGACTTCCAGCCGGTGCCCTGGAGGAAGGCCTCGTCCACCTTGGCCTTGTCGAAGCCGCCCATGGGGCCGCAGTCGAGCCCCAGCGCGCGGGCCGCCAGGATGACGTAGCCGCCCTGCAGGGTGCCGTTCATGAAGGCCGACTGTTCTCGCGCCTCCTGGGGCATGGCCGCGAAGACGCTCTTCATGTCGCGCGCGGGGAACAGCTTGGGCATCTGCTCGTGGAACGCGGTGTCGTACGCCACGATGACCGTCACCGGCGCCTGCATGGTCTTGTCCACGTTGCCCGGGGACAGCGCGGGCTTGAGCCGCTCCTTGGCCTCGCGGCTCCTCACGAACACCAGGCGCACCGGCTGGCTGTTGACCGCGGTGGGCGCCATGCGCGCCAGCTCGTAGATGCGGCGCAGCGTCTCGTCCGTCACCGGCCGGTCCTGCCAGCCCGAGTGCGTGCGGGCCTCCGTGAAGAGCTGCTCCAGCGAGTCCGTGTCCAGGGCCGTGTTCGTCGTCGCCATGCGTGATGTCCTCCGTTGCGAGCACCCCATGGCTATCCGCGTCACTTTTATTTCGCAAGTAACTTCCAAAAAGTAAGTAAGTGCCGGCGGAAGGGGGCGGGCGCTATACTTGGAGTGGAGGTGGCACGATGCATGACGACTCAAGCCCGCTGTGTGCGCGGTTCCTGTCGGCGGCCGACCTGCTGGGGCGGCGCTGGACGGGCGTCATCCTGCGCATCCTGATGGACGGGCCGTGCCGCTTCGGGGAGCTGACGGCGCGCATCGGCACCATCAGCGAGCGCGTCCTGTCGGAGCGGCTCAAGGACCTGGAGGCCGAGGGCATCCTCGAGCGCCACGTGGACCCGGGCCCGCCCATCCGCTCCGAGTACCGCCTGACGGAGAAGGGTCAGGCGTTCTGGAAGGTCATCGACGAGCTGGGCAAGTGGGCGGAGCGCTGGGTGGACGTGAAGCCCACGCGTGCCGCGCCCCGGAAGCGCAAGAGCGCCTGAAGTCCGGGGCGCGGATACAGCGGACGGCCTAGAAGTTGTGACCGCCGTCCACGTCGATGGTGCGGCCGTTGAAGTAGTCGCACTCCACGATGAACTTCACGGCCACCCAGATGTCCTCCGGCTCGCCGATGCGGCCCACCGGGATGGCGGCCACCAGCGCGTCGCGGGCCTTCTGGTTCATGCCCTGAGTCATGGGCGTCTCAATCATGCCCGGGGCGATGGCGCCCACGCGGATGCCGAACGGCGCGAACTCGCGCGACCAGGTGACGGTGTTGGCGGCGAGCGCGGCCTTGGCGGACACGTAGTTGGACTGGCCGCGGTTGCCGTGCCGCGCGATGGACGACATGTTCACGATGACGCCGGGGCGCTGGTCCGTCTCCACCATCTTCGTGACGACCTCGCGCACCATCAGCGTGGCGCCGGTGAGGTTCACGCCGATGACGGCGTTCCAGTCCGCGGTGGACAGCTTCTTCACCTGGCCGGTGGTGCGGTCCTTCTTCACGAGCAGCGCGTCGCGCAGGATGCCCGCGTTGTTGATGAGTCCATTGAGGCCGCCCATGGCGCCGTGGGCCCACTGCACGAAGTCCGTGACGTCCTGCTCGTTGGACACGTCCAGCTTGCGGCGGTGGATGCCCGCCGGCAGCGCCGCGAGCTTCTCCTCGTTGACGTCGCCAACGGCCACCTGGCCGCCCGCCTCGTGGATGCGCTGAGCGAAGTGCGCGCCCATGCCCTGCGCGCCGCCGGTGACGATGATCTTCAGGTCCTTCAGCTGCATGTGCCTCTCCTGGGCGTCATGGAAAAAACGCGCGCAGGGTACGCACACCGCACGGGCGCTGGCCAGCGCCGCGGAGGCTGAAACCTGAATCAAGCTTCAACTTCTCATGAGGCCCGGACCCCCGACGCGGTGCGTTGGGGGCGCGGGGGACGGCTACAGCGCGTCGGAGATGACGGAGCCCAGCCGGCGCATGCCCTCGGCGATGAGGTCGGGCGGGCGGTTGGAGTAGTTCAGGCGCATGAACTGGGGCTTCTGGTCGTTGGCGAAGAAGGGCGCGCCGGGGACGAAGGCGACCTTCTGCTCCACGGCGCGGGGCAGCAGCGTGGCCGCGTCCAGGCCCTGGGGCAGCTCCACCCAGAGGAACATGCCGCCGTCCGGCCGGGTCCACTTCGTGCCCTTGGGCATGTGGGCCTCCAGCGCGGCCAGCATCGCGGTGGCGCGCTCGGAGTAGATGGGCATCAGCGCCTGGATGTGGCCCGCGTAGTCGAAGGTCTCCAGCAGCAGCGAGGTGGCGCGCTGGGCCAGCGTGGCCGTGTGCAGGTCGGTGGCCTGCTTGGCGATGGTCAGCGACTTGAGCAGCGGGCGCGGCCCCGTCACCCATCCCAGGCGCAGGCCGGGGGCCAGCGTCTTGGAGAAGGTGGACAGGGACAGCACCACGCCCTGGTCGTCCATCGACGCCAGCGACGGCAGGTGCACGCCCTTGAAGCGCAGTTCGCCGTACGGGTCGTCCTCCAGGATGATGAAGCGGTGCTCCTGCGCCAGCCGCACCAGGGCCTTGCGGCGCTCCAGGGACAGGGTGGTGCCCTTGGGGTTCTGGAAGTTGGGGATGACGTAGAGCAGCTTCGGCACGCGCTTCTTCAGCAGTGCCGACAGGTCGTCCGTGTCCATGCCGGCGTCGTCGCTGCGCACGGTGGCGAACTCCACCTCGTAGCCGCCAAAGGTCTGGAGCGCCGCCAGGTAGCTGGGGTCCTCCACCACGACCAGGTCACCTGGATCGAGCAGCACCTTGCCCACCAGGTCCAGGCCCTGCTGTGAGCCGCTGGTGATGAGCACCTGGTCCGCGTGGACGTGCTGGCCCTTGCGCGCCAGGTGCGAGGCAATCCACTCGCGCAGGGGGGCGAAGCCCTCCGTGGTGCTGTACTGGAGCGCGGGGCGCCCCTCCCGGGCGAAGGTCTCCTCGAACGCCTTGGCGATGGCGTCCACGGGGAAGAGCTCCGGGGCGGGCAGGCCGCCGGCGAAGGAGAGGATGTCGGGACGCTCGGCGATCTTGAGGATTTCGCGCACCGCGGACGTCTTCATCCGGGACATGCGTTTGGACAGCCGGTAGGCCGGAGGAGGGGGCAGGGGTGCACTCATAGCGTCCGCGCTCATGTTCATTCTCCGTTCAACAGCTCATCGGGGACACGCACGTGCGTGTCTTCCTTCAGGGTCGACAGGACGATGGTGGTGCTCGTGCGGGTCACACCTGGAATGGTGCGCAGCGTCTCCACGAGCAGCGAGTCCAGCGTCCGCGTATTCGCGGTCTTCACCTTCAGCACGTACGAGTCCTGCCCCGCGACCCGGTGGGCCTCCAGCACGTCCGGCAGCTCCGCCACCTTCCGCGCGAAGCCCTCGAAGTGCTTGGGGTGCTCGATGCTCACCCCGATGAAGGCGGTGATGTCCTTGCCCAGCTGCGTCGCGTCCACGCGCGCCGTGTAGCCGGTGATGATGCCCTTCTCCTCCAGCTTGCGGATGCGCTCCGCCACCGCCGGCTGGGACAGCTTCACCCCACGTGACAACTCCAGCTGCGTGGCCCGGCCATCGCGCTGAAGCATATCGACGATGCGATAATCCAGGGGGTCCATGGGGTGTAAAACCTTATTTTTATAAGCGGACCTGTCAGTCGACGGTGAAGTTATATGCATCCGCCATGAAGTGCAAGTCCGTTTGCATGCAAAATGGTTGATGCCGGCGAAAGGTCTCCTACCCGACCTCCCGAGTCTCCAGGCAGCCAGGCGGAAGGTGGTGGCGGACGGGCTCCGCGGCAGTCCTCCCTCGGGGAGGGGTGGGCGAGGTGGACACTTCCCCGCTCAAGGTCCGGGGATGGCACGCGAGGTGTTTGACGCCTCGCGTCCGTGTCTGTCTTTGACGCAAGGAGCCATCCATCCGCTTTTGACAGGGCGGTCGGCCGGGTGCTACCCGTCCTGAAAGATGAATCGCCCTTCAACTTCAGAACGAGTCCCCGTCACGCCGCGCGGTCAGCGGACGCGGCAGAAGTTGTTGAAGGCAGCGGAGGCGGTGTTCGGCGACAAGGGCTATGAGCGCGCGTCCATCGCGGACCTCACGCGCAAGGCCAGCGTCGCGCTGGGCACCTTCTACGTGTACTTCCCGGACAAGCAGTCCATCTTCGTGGAGGTGGTGGACGAGCTGGGCGCGCGCCTGCGCCGCCTCATCGCGGAGTCCACGGTCGCGTGCACCACGCGCCTGGAAGTGGAGCGCGAAGGCTTGCGCGCCTTCTTCCAGTTCGTGCGCCAGCACCCCAACCTCTACCGCGTGGTGCGGCAGGCGGAGTTCGTGGACGCGGACTGCTACCGCCGCTACTACGACCGCTTCGCCAAGGGCTACGTGCGCGGCCTCACGCTGGCCATGGAGGCCGGCGAGGTGCGCCGCATGGATCCAGAGGCGCTCGCCTACTGCCTGATGGGCATTGGCGACTTCCTGGGCATGCGCTGGGTGCTCTGGGAGGAGGACATGGGCCTGGAGCGCGTGCTCGACACGGCGATGACGCTCCTGACCCACGGCCTGCCCCCGGACGCGACCGCCGCCGCGCCCAATAAGTCCAATGAGAAGCCCACGTCCGATTACATGAAGGACATGAAGG
>NZ_RAWF01000372.1:0-7382 GCF_003612075.1 Corallococcus sp. CA041A | reverse complement strand
GCCCCCGTCGGGCCAGGCCCCTCCCGCGACGAGCTGGTGGAGCTGCTGCGCATCCGCCCCGCGCGGGCTCTGGGCATGGCGGCCCTCCACCTGGGCGTGTGGGGGCTGGCCGGCGTGGGGCTCGCGCACGTCAGCGGCTTCTGGCTGAAGCTGCCCCTGTGGCTGCTGGCGGCCCAGGGCGTCATGGGGCTCATCCAGCTTGACCACGACGCGTGGCACGACACCCTCTTCCCGAGGCCCTGGCAGAACCGCCTCTTCGGCAACGGGCTCAGCCTGCTCGTGGGCATCGCCTACGAGCCGATGCGGCACGACCACCTCGCGCACCACCGCTGGAACCGCACCGAGAAGGACCCTGACGCCTACAACGCGGGCCGCCGCTCGCCCGGGCTGTGGGCACTCTTCTACGCCACCGTGCTGCTGGGCCTGCCGCTCAGCCTCGTCTACTTCAACGTCCTCTACCCGGTGCAGCACTTCGACGCCGCCCGCTTGCGCCGCCATGCGCTGGTGCTGCTCGGCTACGGGGCCTTCTACGCGCTGCTCTTCTGGCTCCTGGCGGGCCACGGGCTCCTCGGGGGCGCGGTGGAGTGCTGGCTGCTGCCGGTGCTCTTCGCCAGCCCCCTCAACGGGCTCAAGTCCATCTCCGACCACCACGCCAACGTCTGGCGCGGCGACCGCTTCCACACCGCGACGACGGTGCGCAGCACCCGGCTCGTCACCTTCCTGTGGAACGGCCTCAACCACCACCTGGACCACCACCTCTACCCGCGGGTGCCCGGCTACAACCTCGCGCGGCTGCACGCGCGCCTGCGCGCCGAGCTGCTCGCGCGCGGGGCCCCCGTCTTCGACAGCTACCTCCACGTCATGTGGCGGGCCCTCCTGGCCGGCCCCATGGTGGTGGAGGAGGACGTGCGACTCGTCACCCTGGAGCGAAAGCGCCCATGAACGCCCTGCGCCGGCTGTACGCGGACATCCGCTACGAGGACGGCCGCTGGCCGCTGTCCCGGTGGGACCTCAACCTGCGCTACATCACCAAGAGCCTCCTGCACCTGCCGGAGCCGCGCTCGGCCGAAACCGGGGAGCA
The DNA here is from genome assembly GCF_003612075.1 of Corallococcus sp. CA041A. Lineage (NCBI taxonomy): Bacteria > Pseudomonadati > Myxococcota > Myxococcia > Myxococcales > Myxococcaceae > Corallococcus > Corallococcus sp. CA041A. The sequence goes on along the minus strand of NZ_RAWF01000372.1, from coordinate 6,301 downwards.
CTTCGCGCGAGTCGCCCGGCACCTCGCCTCGGGGAGCTGGCGGCACGCGGGCGCGCCGGAGCTCCGGCTGAGCGCCGTGGGCGACATGATGTGGATTCGCAGCGGCTTCCACCGCGCCCTCTCTCCCGGCGTCCGTGAGGTGATGGCGGGGGACGCGGTGGCCTTCGCCAACCTGGAGACGCCGGTGGACCCGGCGCGGCCCGTGCCCCGGCGCGTCTACGAGACGCTCCACTACAACGCCCCGCCGGACTACCTCGCGGCCTGGGAAGGCACGGCGCGCCACCGCGTCTTCTCCCTCTGCAACAACCACGCGCTCGACCAGGGCGCCGAAGGGCTGGAGCGGACCCGGGGGACGGTGCTGGCCTCCTCCCAGCACCGCTGCGTGGGAGGCCCCCGGCCGGAGGACGCGGTGGCCGCCCTGGAGGTGGACGGGGTGCGGATGGGCATCGCCGCCGTGACGTATGACATCAACCACCTCGTGGGGGCGCCGCCCGACGGGGTGCCGGTGACGCGGCTGGGCAGCCCTCTCCACGCGCCGGACTGGGAGCGGCTGGGCGCGCTCATCGACGCCGCTCGCGCGGTGGGGCCGGACCTGGTGGTGCTGATGCCGCACTGGGGCTTTGAGTACGAGTACTGGCCCGAGGCCCTCCAGCGCGAGCACGCCTGCCGGCTCATCGAGCGTGGGGCGGACCTCCTCCTGGGCTCCTCGCCGCATGTCCTCCAGCCGGTGGAGTGGGTGTCCATCGACGGCGCGGACGCCACCTGCCCCACGCAGGTGCGCCGGGGCGGGCCCGAGCGGATGGGGCTCATCGCGTACTCGCTGGGCAACTTCCTGAGCATCATGCCCACGCTGGCGTGCCAGACGGGGGCCGTGCTGAAGCTCGCGCTCGCCCGGGACGCGCGGGGCGTGCTCCAGCCGGTGGATTTGCGCGCGGTGCCCACCGCCTGTGGACGGGGACTCGGTGGGGAGGGGTTCCTCGACGCGGGCGTGGTGCGCCTGGACGAGCTGCCCCCCCAGCGGGCGGCGCCGCACCTCGCGCATGCCCGGCGGACGTTGGGCGCGCTGCTTTCGGACCGGAGGGACTGAGGATGTCGTCGATTGATGAGCAGTTGGAGGCGCTCGCCGTCGGGATGGCGCGGCAGGTCGCGAGCTGGCTGCCGGCGGTGACGCCAGAGCGCTACGTGGCGTTCCTCGACATGATGTACCACTACACGCGGCGCAGCGGAGACCGGCTGCGGCTCGCGGCCGAGCGCGCGACGCTCCCCGAGCTGAAGGCCTTTTTCGCGGAGCTGGCGGGGGACGAGCAGTCGCACTACCTGCTGGCCAAGGCGGACCTCGCGGCCTTCGGGCGCGAGCCCTCGTCCGACACGCCTCGCGAGGTGGCCGACTTCCACGCCTTCTGGGAGGGAATCGGGCCGGAGCGGCAGCTCGCCTTCCTGGGCGCGCTGCGCGTGCTGGAGGGCGTGGCGCGGCACCTGGGAGGCGAGGCCCGCCAGGGACTGGGGCGGCTCGGGCTGGAGCGGACGAAGGCGCGCTTCATCCTCGTCCACCTCGACGTGGACCTGGAGCACGGCGCGCGGGCCCAGGCGCTCTGCGCGGCGCTGGGGGCCGGGCACCCGGAGCCGCTGCTCGAAGGGGCCCGGCGGGCCGCCGACTTCTGGGTGGCCATCCACCGCGCGGCGCTGGCCGGCGAGTCGCGGCCCTGAGCGGGCGCCTCAGCGCAAAAAAACGCCCTGCTTCCAAGAGGTTGGCAAGCAGGGCGATGACCCCGACAGGAATCGAACCTGTGGCCTGCGGTTTAGGAAACCGCCGCTCTATCCAACTGAGCTACGGGGTCGAAAGGTCGCGGGCGTTATAGCAGGCGATCCGAGGCACGCAACGGGTCTGATGCCCCCCTGGCGCGCTCTGTCCACTCCTACGTCTCCTGCCGCTTCACGTCGAGCGGGGGCTGCTTGCACTGAACCGCCCCAGGGCCGGATGAGCGCTCGCCATCCGGCCAGGGAAGAGGCGGTAGCAGGACTCAGCAATTGAGGATGCAGATCTCGTAGCGATTGCGACAACCCTGCATACATGCCGAGCTGGTGGGGGAGCACTCAGAGATGCATTTGTTGCGTTGGTTCTGACACTTCTGCGGGCAGGTGACAGCGGCTGCGTGGGTGTCATTCATGCCGGGCGCTTCCTCGGCCTGCATCTCACTGGACGGTGCTGTGTCGAGGGGTTGCTCGGATTCCAAGGGCCCGCAGCCCGCCGCGAACATCAGACTGCCAAGCGCGACCAACCACTTCATACGGCTCATCATGGCGCTACCTCCGAGTGTGGAGTGGGTGAGCGGATGATAATTCCGAATTTTGAGTAAACCATTGGGGAAAAGGCGGAAAAGTGTGGATGGGTTTTGTTGGAGGCGGAAACGTTTGTTGGCGGTGTTTGGATTGCTGTTGTGTATGTGACGCCCCCCGCGGCAACGACGCATGGTGGGGCGACACGCCGTGCCTTCGCAGGTCCTCGGCTGGGGCGGGCCCGCGGCCGGGATCACGGCGGCGCCTTACGCGGCCACTCTTCAGGAGCACCTCCACGGAAGCCCGTGGGAGCCCCTCCTTGAGGTTCCGCGGCATCTTCGCCAATCCCTGGGTGTGCCCGCACCCCAGGCCGGCATGCCCTTGCACCAGAGGCCAGACCCGCAGGGCCACCCATATTGCTTGCCATTTATTGTGGGGCCTTGAAGAATGGCAATTACCTCAAACCGATCTTCCAAGGAAAGACACCCGATGAATAGACAAGCAGCGCTCGCGGCCCTCGCAGTCCTCTGCCTCACGGCCTGTGGCGGCGCCATGGATGAGCAGACGGACCTGTCGGCCCAGAAGGCGGCCGTCCTCTCCTCGACGGATCCGTTGGTGGGGAAGTGGTGCCACGCGAGCTGGCCTGGCTGCTTCACCATTGACAGCAGTGGCTCCGGAATCATGTCGAACAACGGAGATGGCTGCTGGCGGACGAGTGATGTGAAGTTCTCGGGACTGACCCCGGGCTCCACTGCCGGGACCTACACTGGGACGCGCAACCACCGTGGGTCAGGAGTCTGCGCAAGTCCTGCGCCGTATCCTCTGCCGACTCCTACGACCATCACGATGACGGGGCCCGATTCCTTCACGGAAGTCTCCGGGAGCTTCACGGCGAGCTGGTTCCGCTCGCCCTGAGCCTCAACGGGGCCGGATGGGCTCTGGCCCATCCGGCCCCTGGGGGCAGGCCTATCTCGGCCCCCTGACTTCGTCTGAGAACTCAACGTCCACGTTGCGGGCGTCCCGCAGGCCGATGAAGCGGACTACAGCAAGAGAGTGGAGTCGCCATCGTCGCGCGGCCCCCGGCGGGTCGCCAGCGCTCGGCGCAGCATGGTTTCCGTCCATTCGAGTTCTTCTCGGGACAGCCCCGCCCCCATCCGCACGAAGCCCTTCTTGTGCTCGATGACGACGGTCAAGCTCCGGAAGAGCTTTTCCTCCGTCTCACGCAGGTCGATGTCCTCGATTTGCGACGCTGGGAGTCGTGTGGCTTCTCGCGGCTTCCCGCCCCCGGTGCGTGAATGCTCAATCCCCCGTGAGGACGCGGCGAGAGACCAACCCATATTGACCTCCCGAATGACACTCCACAAAAGGAGTCCTCCCAGGCAAAGGAAGACGGCGAGGGCCATCAGCGGCTCCGCGGAGGTGAGTTGTCGGAGGCCGTACGTGCGCACCCAGGCCAGCCCGAAGACGGTGGGCCCACCTACCGCGATGACAAGCGCGATGCCCGCCTTCACTACGAACAGGGGCCTCCAGCCGCAGCCTGGCAGCTGCAACACCAGACCCTGCGCACTCTGCCGGACCCGGATACGACTGCCTGGGGGGAGTGACGGTAGCGCCTGCTCGCGTTCAAGTGGCGCTGCTTCGAGACGGGCGTCCGCGGGGCGCGCATGTCCGCCGTCCACACTCAAATCAACGCCCAGGAAACGAGAGAGGGCTTGGGCGAGCTCCAGCGCCTCTTCCCGGTCGTTACTCCCCGACACCGCCACGGTTCGTGTCGGGGACTTCAACTCCACCGAGTAGAATCCCCAGTCGCTGGAGCCTCCCCCAGCCGCCTTGCCGCGGGGAGAGAGGGCCACGGACGTAAAAGACTCGAGCGGATGCGTGTTCGCGGAGAAGAACACGCCGACCCCGGACCGCAGCTTCAAGAGCTGTGTTTCCTTGTTGAGCAGCACCTTCCAGTCGGACGTCAGTTGGTGGGCGGCCCACCCGCAGGCGAGGAGCGCCATGGCCCATGCCTGCCATGCGTTCCAGAGGGAGGGCACGAGGAGAGCAACGACGGGGAAGGAGAGGGCCGCGACCAGCGCAACCCTGCACGCCTCTCTCACGAAGCGAGGTACGTCATGCTCAATGGTCAGGTGAGGGCCGAAAGCAGCCCACCGATGGGATCCGCATCGCATCTGGACGAGGCTAGAGCGCCGAACAGGATAGGTCACGCCACGCGCTGATAGCGCGCGGTGACCTTGAGGTTTTGGACGACCGCGAGTCGCCTGAGGTCAAAGAGGTTGCGGCGCGTGCCTCGATAGCGGGCCTTCGGACCCTGGCGGTTGGCGAGATGTGCCAGGCAATGCTCGACGCCGACACGCTCGCGGAGTTGTGCGCGGCCCGCACGCGACTGCAGACGTGAGCGAAGGCGCTTCTGTAGCCGCTCGTCGTCGCCCATCGTGACGCTGCGCCCCTTGCCGGACGCGGCCTGGGTACAGCTTGAGCGCAGCTTGCACGGCCCGCAGGCTTCTGGGTCGAATTGCACGACGGCACCGGGCTCGAAGGGCTCCACCTCGCCAGCAGGGCACGTGAGGGTGCCGTCGCGGATGTTCACTTTGAAGTCGCGCTTGCCGAAGAGTCCGGGCTTCGCGCTGGCTCCTCGCCACGGCCGGCAGACGACGTCGCCGCCGCTCGTCAGCACGTCTTCGGCCATGGAGCTGTTGAGGTACGCCCTGTCGATGAGGAGGACGTCGGGGAAGAGCTCCTGGTGGGCCATGTCTTCCTGCAGTGCAAGGGTCGCCTCCTCTTCGGGGCGATTGGCTGGCGTCACGGCGCAGGCCACCACGAGTTCGGTGTCGAGGTCGGTGCCGACGTGCTGCTTGTAGCCATTGAAGCGCTTGCTCTTGCTCTTGCGTCCGTGGCGCATGTCGGCGTCCTCGATGGAGATGCGCCTGTCGGCCGCCACGCCCTGTCGAATCTGAACGCCGCCCTCGGGGCGCGGCTCGAGGTCCTGCGCCTTCACCTGCGCGAGCGCTTCGATGTAGCGCGTCAGCGGAGCCGCGACGCACGACTGCGACTGCTTCGCCACCCAGGCCATGAGGCAGTCGAGCTGCCGGCACAGGCGATTGAGTGCGTCGAGCTTCGCGTCGGGCGCGCTCCAGTCGAGGTCGAGGCCGGCCTTGATGCTGCTGGCCAGCAGCAATGGTGCATTGGCCTGCTGACACACCTCCTCGACGTCGGTACCGAGCGCGAGCGCCATGCCCTCGGCCACCTTGCGGCCTGCGTGGCCGAGCAGATTGAGGGTGTCCTCAACCCGCCCGGCTCCTTCTAAAGGGCGGCTGTCCACCCCCACTCGCAGCGTCTTCGGCGTCTTCTTCGAATCGAACCCTTTCGTCCGCTTCGCCACCTCGACGGTGCGCTCCAGCAGCCGGCGGTCCATCTCGGTCGCGATGAGTCGCTCCCGGAATTGCTGCAGCCCGCCCTGGGAGAAGGCTGGCTCGTCCTCGTCCGCACCGAGCCGGTCCAATACCATTCGCCACCGGCTGTCGGTGCCCGACAGACACACGGCTTCGGCGTCCGAGGACTGCGTGTAGGTTTGCACCAGCAGCGCCATGCACATCATCGCGGGCGGCTGCGGCGTTTGCCCCTGGCCCGTCTGTCGGTACATCGCTTCAAGCTCGTCCTGAAAGGCCTCGTCGAACAACTCGTGCCGGTGCTCGCGCAGGAAGACGAATAGCTTCCTGCTCTTCCCCGCGAGCTTCAGCAGGCGCTGCTCCCGGGCGCTCTGCTCCACAGCCGGCTTCCAGCGTTCCATGAGCCACCTCTCCGTGAGGTGGCGACTTGATCACACCGCGACAGCCCGCGTCGAACGCTCGCGCAAGTACTCGACTTTCCTCGGGCAGAAACCTGATCGGCGCTCTAGGGGGTGTCCCTAATTATCTGAAGAAAGGTGCTGGAGGCCGAGCGGCCGCCAGCCCCGTGGGCAGGGTTGAGCTTGCAGGGAAAGGAAGAGCTGAGCACCCCTGGTGAGTGCACCGACATGAGC
>NZ_RAWF01000371.1:0-7482 GCF_003612075.1 Corallococcus sp. CA041A | reverse complement strand
GCCCCCGCCCCCGCGCCCCAGAAGGGGGAAGCGACCGCGGAGGACCGGCGCAAGAAGCTCTTCGGCGCGTTCGACAAGTCCGCGAAGCCCACGGAGCCGGAGGAGCTGGAAGGCGCCGAGGACGGCGACCCGGACGGTGACTCCGCGGTGGCGGAGGGCGAGCGGTACTACGGCCTTTTGAAGTCCCAGGTGCGCCGTCACTACAACGTGGCGGACACCATCCCCGACGCGGAACGCCTGTACTTGAAGGCGCAGGTGGCCATGAAGCTGGGCCGCGCGGGCGAAGTGCTGGACGTGAGCCTGGCCAAGGCCAGCGGCAACGAGCTGTTCGACGCGGCGGTGGTGGCCGCCGTGCGCAAGGCTTCCCCCTTCTCTCCTCCCCCCGATGCGCTTCGCGACGCGCTCCAGAAGAACGGCGTCGTCCTGGTGTTCAGCCCATGAAAGCCTTCCTGCTCTCGCTCCTCCTCATCCCCGCGCTGGCGCTGGCGCAGGCGCCCGTCATCGAAATCTCCGGCGCGAACTTCCGCCCGCTGCCGCTCGCGGCCCCCGCGCCCGTGGTGCAGGAGGGCGCGGACAAGAAGGCCGCGCAGTCCTTCGACACCGCCTTCACGTACGACCTCACCGCCTCTGGCATCTTCCAGGTGCTGGACCGCGCGGGCTTCACCGCGGACGCCAAGGAAGGCATGACGGCGGGCAGCATCAACTTCAGCCGCTGGGCTGACGTGGGCGCGGAGTCGCTGGTGAAGGTGTCGCTGGCGCAGGACGGCGGCGCGCTGCGCGGCGAGCTGCGCCTGTTCAGCGTGGCCACGGGCAAGGAAGAGATGAAGGTGTCCAAGGACGCACCGGCCGGTGAGCCCCGGCAGCTGGCGCACGCGCTGGCGGACGCGCTCTACCGGCACTTCACCCGCGAGGCGAGCCCCTTCCTGTCGCGCATCACCTACGTGCGCAAGGCCGCCGCCAACCGCGACGTGTACGTGGCGGACTGGGACGGAATGAACGCGCAGGCGCTCACCAAGGGCGGCACGCACATCCTCCCCACGCTCAGCCCGTCCGGCCAGGTGGCCTACACGTCCTACCGGAAGAACCGGCCGGACATCTACGTGCAGTCCCCCGGCGGCGAGGCGAAGCCGCTGGTGACCGACGGCCAGATGGCCACGGGCATCGCCTACTCGCCGGACGGCAAGCGCATCGCCTACGCGCTGGCGGAGGGTGAGAGCGCGCAAATCTACGTCGCCGCGGCGGACGGCTCCGGCGCCAAGGCCATCACGGACACGCCCTACGGCCTCAACACCAGCCCCACCTGGTCGCCGGACGGCAAGCGCATCGCGTTCGTGTCCAACCGGGGCGGCAGCCCGCAGGTGTACGTGATGGGCGCGGACGGCTCCGGCGTGAAGCGGCTCACCTTCCAGGGCAACTACAACCAGACGCCGGACTGGTCGCCTCGCGGGGACCTCATCGCCTTCACCGCTCGCGACGAGCGCAACGCGTTCGACCTCTTCACCGTCAACGTGGACACGGGCAAGGTGACGCGCCTCACGCAGGACCAGGGCAACAACGAGGAGCCCACCTTCTCCCCCAACGGCCGGCTGATCATCTTCAGCACCAACCGCAACGGCGGCGCGCACCTGTGGGTGATGACCTCCGAAGGCAACAACCAGGTGCCGCTGCCCATGGAGAAGGGCAACTGGCTGACCCCGGACTGGGGCACCGCTCCGGCGGCGAAGTAGTCCGTCACGGCGGGTGACGTTGACAGGGGGGACGCGCCGGGGTGCATTGCGCACCCCATGAGCGCTCCCCTCCCCGCCCACAAGACCCACTGGGGGTTGGACCCCCAGGTCGTCTTCCTCAACCACGGCTCGTTCGGCGCCTGCCCCAAGCCGGTGCTCCAGCACCAGTCGGAGCTGCGGGCCCGGCTGGAAGCGGAGCCCGTGCGCTTCCTCGCCCGCGAGGCGGAGCCGCTGCTGGACGAGGCGCGCGCGGTGCTCGCGGCCTTCGTGGGCGCCAGCGCGGATGACCTGGCGTTCGTGCCCAACGCCACCACGGGCGTGAACACCGTGCTGCGCAACCTGCGCTTCCAGCCCGGCGACGAACTGCTCACCACCGACAACGAATACAACGCGTCCAAGAACGCGCTGGACGTGGCCGCCGCGGAGAAGGGCGTGAAGGTGGTGGTGGCGAAGCTGCCCTGGCCCGTGACTTCGCCGGAGTCGGTGGTGGACGCGGTGATGGCGCAGGTGACGCCTCGCACGCGACTGCTCCTCGTGGACCACATCACCAGCCAGACGGCGCTGATCATGCCGCTGGCGGAGCTGGTGCGCAGACTGCGCGAGCAGGGCGTGGAGACGCTGGTGGACGGCGCGCACGGGCCGGGCATGGTGCCGCTGGCGCTCCAGGAGCTGGGCGCGGCGTACTACACGGGCAACTGCCACAAGTGGCTGTGCGCGCCCAAGGGCGCCGCGTTCCTGTACGTGCGCCGCGACCTGCAGCCGGACTTCAAGCCCATGGTGGTGAGCCACGGGCACAACTCGCCGCGCAAGGACCGCTCGCGCTTCCGGCTGGAGTTCGACTGGGTGGGCACGGTCGACCCCACGCCCTTCCTGTGCATCCCCACGGTGATCCGCTTCATGGAGGGACTCGTTCCGGGCGGGTGGCCGGAGGTGATGGACTCCAACCGGCGGATGGTGCTGGCCGCGCGGCACAGGCTGGACGCGAAGCTGGGCAACGCGACGCCGCTGTGCCCGGAGTCCATGGTCGGCAGCATGGCGTGCGTGGCCTTGCCGGACGGCTTCCCGGAGCGCCCTGAACCGCCGCTCTACGTGGACCCCCTCCATGTGCGCCTGTTCGAGGAGCACCACATCGAGGTCCCCGTCACGGCCTGGCCCCGGGCGCCCCGGCGGCACCTGCGGCTGTCCGCGCAGCTCTACAACTCCGCGGCGGACTACGAGGCCCTCGTGCGCGCTTTGGAAGCGCTGCTGCGTTGAGTAGTGTGCGCGGCATGCCGCGCTTCGCATCCATCGATATCGGGACCAACTCCGTGCTGCTGCTGGTGGCGGACCGCCAGCCGGACGGCCGCTTCCAGGCCGTGGTGGAGCGCGCGGAAATCACCCGCCTGGGCCGGGGCGTGGACACCAGCCGCGTGCTGTCCTCCGAAGGCATGGAGGCCACGCTGGCCGTGCTGGTGTCCTTCGCCAACGAGGCCCGGGAGCTGGGCGCGGAGGCCATCGCCGTGTCCGCCACCAGCGCCGCGCGCGACGCGAAGAACGGCGCGGACTTCATCGCCGCCGCCAAGGCCCGCGCGGACGTGACGGTGGAGATCATCCCCGGGGAGATGGAGGCGCAGCTGTCCTTCGCCGCGGTGGCCCAGGACTTCGCGAGCGAGGCCGCGGGGCCGCTGCTGGTGGTGGACATTGGCGGCGGGTCCACGGAGTTCATCTACGGCAGCGACGCCGGCACGGTGGCCTTCCGCCACAGCTTCGACGTGGGCGCCGTGCGGCTCACGGAGCGCTACGTGCGCACCGACCCGCTGTCCCCCGAAGAGCGCGGCGCCATCGAGGCGCACCTGCGCGACACCTTCTCCGCCCTGCCCCCGCCTCCCCCCGGCGCGATGCTGGTGGGCGTGGCCGGCACGGTGACGACGCTCTACGCCGTGCAGCACCAGATGGCGACCTACGACGCGGAAGCGGTCCACGGCGGCACGCTGTCCCGGGGCGAGCTGGACGCGCTCACGGACCAGCTGTGCGCCATGCCCCTGGACGCGCGGCGGACGCTGCCCGGCCTCCAGCCCAAGCGCGCGGACGTCATCCCCGCGGGTGCCCTCATCCTGCGTGAAGCGGTGAAGGCGCTGGGCCTGGATGCGTGCCGCGTGAGCGACCGAGGCCTGCGCTGGGGCCTCCTGGCACACCGCTTCGGCTCTGGCTCCGGCTCCTCTCGCTCATGAACGCCTCCTCCCCCGCCGCTCCGTCCAGCTCGCACGCCACGCAGTCCGTGCGCGCGGGCTACGCGCTGTTCATCCTCACGCTGATCAACCTGGTCAACTACCTCGACCGGTACATCATCGCCGTCGCGCTGCCGGAGATTCAGAAGGACTTCGGCATCAACGACGCGCAGTCCGGCCTGCTGGGCACCGTCTTCATCATCGTCTTCATGCTGGCGTCGCCCCTGGGCGGCTTCCTGGGAGACCGCATCCCCCGCCGGCTGCTGGTCGCGGGCGGCGTCATCCTGTGGAGCCTGGCCACGGGGGCCAGCGGCCTGGCGTCCAGCTTCACGGCGCTCCTGCTGGCGCGCGCGGTGATTGGCATTGGCGAGGCGGGCTATGGCGCGGTGGCGCCGTCCATCATCTCCGACCTGTATCCGCGCGAGCAGCGCACGCGGATGCTGTCGTACTTCTACATCGCCATCCCGGTGGGCTCCGCCATGGGCTACGGCCTGGGCGGGTGGCTGACGCAGACGTATTCGTGGCACGCGGCGTTCTTCGCGGGCGGCGTGCCGGGGCTCGTGCTGGGCACCATGGCGTTCTTCATGCCGGAGCCCCAGCGCGGCGCCATGGACGGGCCGGACGCGGCGGTGAAGCTGCCGTTCATGGAGGGCCTCAAGGGCCTGGGCCGCAACATGGCCTTCTGGGCCACGACGGCCGGCTACACGCTGATGACGTTCTCCATTGGCGGCCTGGCGTTCTGGATGCCCACGTACCTGGTGCGCGAGCGGCACCTGTGGCTGGAGCACCCGGGCCGCGTGGGCCTGGTGTTCGGCGCCATCACGGCGGTGGCGGGCCTCACGGGCACCGTGGCCGGCGGCTGGCTGGGCGACAAGATGGACCGCAAGCGCGCGGGCGGCGGGTTGTGGCTGTCCGGCATCGGCCTGCTGCTCGCGGCGCCGTGCATGTACCTGGCGGTGAACCTGAAGGACACGACGCTGACGTTCGCGGCGATTGGCGTGGCGCAGTTCCTCATCTTCCTCAACAGCGGGCCCATCAACGCGGCCATCGTCAACTGCGTTCCGCCCGCGTTCCGCGCCTTCGCCATGGGCCTCAACGTGCTGTGCATCCACATGCTGGGGGATGCCATCTCGCCCACGCTCATCGGGCATATCGCCGACATGGCCAGCCTCCACACCGCCATCGCCATCAACGCGGTGCCGGTGCTGCTGGGCGGACTGGCGCTCCTCCTGGGCGCGAAGCTGTTCCGGGAGGCCACGCCGCGCGTGCAGCAGGGCTGACCGCCCTCGTTCGAAACGCCGGGGCCCGGAATGCATCCGAGCCCCGTTCAGTTCACCCGAGCAGGTTCACTGCTCGCCGGGGAAGGAAGCGGAGGCGTTCGTGACGGTCGTGCATTCGCATCCGCTGCATGCCTGGGACACGCCCTCGGGCTCCCTGGTCGTCGCGTGCGGGCACGCCCCGCAAGCGCCCTCTCCCCACACCGCTTCGCATCCGCAGGCCGTGCTCGCGCTCTACACGGGCGGGCGGGCCGTCATCGACCAGCGCACCCGGCTGACGGTGTCCGCGGGCGACGTGATGCTCATCCCCGCGGGTGAGAAGCACCGCACGGTGGCGTCCGAGCGGGCGGAGGTCTGGGGGCTCGGGTTCCATCCGTCCGCCTTCACGCACACGGAGGTGGGGCCACTGTTGGAGCCCTTCGAGCGCGTGCGCCAGGGCGCCTCCGCCGTCGTGCCGATTCCGTCCGGGCGCCAGGAGCACCTGGTGCGGCTGTTGTCGGAGCTGCACGCGGAGACGCGCGCACCGCACTGCGCGATGGGCGAGCAGGTGACGCGCAGCCTGTTCTCCCTGGTGCTCGCGGAGGTGGCCCGCTCCAGCACGTGGACTCCGGTGGAGTCGCGGGCGTCGCTCGTGGGGGATGCGCTCACGTTCATCGAGCGCCACTGCCTGGAGCCCATCTCGCTGCGCGAGGTGGCCGCGGCCGTGGGCCGTTCGCCCGCGCATGTCACCACCGCGCTGAAGCAGGCCACGGGCCGCAGCGTGGTGGAGTGGATCATCTCCGGACGGATGGCGGAGGCACGACGGCGGCTGATGTCCACGGACGAGCGCGTGGACATCATCGCGGAGCGCGTGGGCTATGCGGACGCCACGCACTTCATCCGCCTGTTCCGGCGCGCGGAGGGCCTCACGCCCGCCGCGTGGCGCAAGCAGCACCGCGCGCCGTCCGCGCACTGACGGACCTTCGTCTCAGTGCGCCTTCTGCCGTGAGGGGGCGGGCTTCCCCGTCACCTCCGTGAAGCGGCGGTCCGCGTCCTCCAGGATGAGGGCGTGGTTCATCATCGCCGCGGCGATGGTGCCCGCACTGGCCGCCGCGATGGCCGCCTGCATCGGCGTCGTCATGTCCCCCACCGCGACGACGCCGGGCACGGACGTCTCTCCCGTGGGGCTCGCCTTCACGTAGCCCAGGTCATCCAGCTCGAGTCCCAGCCGCGTCACCAGCTCGTGTTGCTTCTGCGGCGGCGCGGAGAACATCACGCTCCGGGCGATGCGCGTCCCGTCCTCCAGCTCCACTTCGGCCAGGCGTCCGTCCTTCCCATGCAGCGCGCGGATCTTCCGCTCCTCCAGGGGGATGCCCAGCGCCTGGAGCTTCTCGCGCTGCTCGGGTGGCACCTCGAAGGCGCCGTGGGTGAAGACGATGAGGTCCCTGGACCAGTTCTGGATGATGGGCGCGCCGTCCAGGTACTGCGGGTTCTTCGCCAGCATCGCGAACGGTTGGTCCTGGACCTCCCAGCCGTGACAGTAGGGACACTGGAAGATGCTGGGCCCCCACAGCTCCTTGTAGCCGGGGATGTCCATCATGACGTCCACCACGCCCATCGCCAGCAGGAGGCGCCGGGCGTCCACCGACGTGCCGTCGCCCAGCGCCACGCGGAAGCCGCCCTCGTGCTTCTCCACGGAGCCCACCCGCGTGTCGCGCACCTCCACGTTGGGATAGGCCTTCAGCTGCTCGCGGCTGATGCGCCGGAACTCCGGTGGCGGGATGCCGTCGCGCGAACCGAAGCCGTGCATGTGCTCCGCCGCCGCGTTGCGCGGCGTGCACGCGTCACAGAGCAGTACCTTCTTGCGCCCGCGCCCCAGATACAGCGCGGCGTTGAGCCCGCCAGGGCCGCCTCCCACGATGACCACGTCGTATGCCGCCATTGCCCTGCTCCTCGTGCCGGTCGTTGATTCCGTTCGGGGAACCTAACGACCGGCCCGGGATGGCAGGAGAGCGGGCCTTTCGACGGCATCGGCGGATCTTCCGGTCCGCCCACGCCACCCGCTACCGAGCGACGGGCGCGTCGAGCTTCGGCCGGTACTCCTCCGCCAACCGCTCCACCTCGCCCGCCAGCCGCTCCCCTTCCGAGAGCAGCCGGGCCTTCAGGCGCTTCCGGTTGCCCAGCGTGAAGAACAGCTCCAGGTCATGACGGATGGCGTCCCAGCGCTCCACGAAGGACAGCGTGAACAGCGCCAGCGGCGGGATGCCCACGAAGGTCCCCAGCCCCCACGCC
>NZ_RAWF01000370.1:0-7596 GCF_003612075.1 Corallococcus sp. CA041A | reverse complement strand
GCTCACGGTGGTGGGCACCAACGACTTCCACGGTTGGGTGATGCCCCACCGCGCCACGCTGCCGGACGGGCAGAAGGTGGAGCAGGGGGGCGCGGCGCTGTTCGCGTCCTACGTGGCGCGGCTGCGTGAGGACAACCCGGGCGGCGTGCTGCTGGTGGACGGCGGCGACCTGTTCCAGGGGACGCTGGCGTCCAACCTGGGCGAGGGCGCCATCGTCGTCGACGTGTACAACCTGCTGGGCTACACGGCGGTCGCCATCGGCAACCACGAGTTCGACTACGGGCCGGTGGGCCCCGGGCCCGTGGCCACGCGTCCGGACGAGGACCCGCTGGGGGCGCTCAAGGCCCGCGTGGCGCAGGCCAGGTTCCCCTTCCTGTCCTCCAACGTACGCGAGAAGGACGGACGCCCCCTGGCGTGGCTGGGCAACGACGGCACCACGGTCGTCACCGTGAAGGGCGTGAAGGTGGGCCTGCTGGGCCTGTCCACGCTGCAGACGCCGCAGACGACCAACCCCGCGAACGTCGCGGGCCTGCGGTTCGAGTCCCTGGCCGACTCCGCGAAGCAGGCCGCGAAGTCGCTGCGCGAGCAGGGCGCGGAGGTGGTGGTCGCCATCGCGCACGCGGGCGGCAAGTGCACGGACCTGTCGAACCCGCGAGACACGTCCGGGTGCGAGCGCGACGACGGCGAAATCTACGCGGTGCTGGAGGCGCTGCCGAAGGGCGCGGTGGACGCGGTGGTGGCGGGCCACACGCACCAGGTCATGGGGCACTTCTTCGGCGACGTGCCGGTCATCGAGACGACGGGGCTCGCGCGCTCGTTCGGCGTGGTGGACCTCTTCGTGGATCCGGTGACCCACCGCGTGCTGCCCGAGCGCACGCGCATCAACGCCGCCATCCCGGTGTGCGGCGCCGTGGACGCCACGCTGAAGTCCTGTGATCCGCTGGTGCTGCGGGACGCGAAGGACGTGCGGCTGGTGCCGGCCACGTTCCTGGGCCAGCCAGTGACGCCGGACGCCCGCGTGGAGGCGCTGGTGGCCCCCGCGGAGGCGCGCGTGGAGGAGGAGCAGCGCCGCCCGGTGGGCGTGGAGACCCGGGCCCGCATGCCCCAGGTCTACGAGGGCGAGAGCGCGCTGGGCAACCTCATCGCGGACTCGATGCGGGAGGCGGCCCGCTCCGACGCGGCGGTGATGAACGCGGGCGGCATCCGGGCGGACCTGCCGCAGGGGCCGCTCACCTTCGGGAAGCTCTACGAAATCCTGCCCTTCGACAACACGCTCGCGGTGCTGGACCTGAGCGCGGACGAGCTGCGCCGCTTCCTGTCGCTGGCCTACGGCGGCCGCAAGGGCGTCTTCGCGGTGTCCGGCCTGGAGGTGACGCTGCGCGCGTGCCCGGGCCCGGAGCGCTTCCAGGGCGTGACGCTGCCGGGCGGCAAGCCGCTGAAGGCGAAGGCGACCTACCGGGTCGCGGTGCCGGACTTCCTCCTGCGCGGAGGTGACGGGGTGGGGCCCTTGACGTCCACGCTGCCACAAGAGCGTATCCACCTGTTGCAGGCGCAGGACCTGCGCGAGGTGCTCACCGAGTACGGCCGCGCCCACGGCAACGCGCTGAAGCCCCCGGCGCTCGGACGCGTGCACCTGGTGAAGGCGGCGGGTCCCTGCGCGGACGCGAAGCCCTGAAAAAGCGCGGCCGACGTTGGAATTTTTCCCTCCGTGCTGATCCGCTGGGGCTGGATCGCGGCGCAACCCAGCGGAAGATCAGCACATGGCGCCCGGGGCCGAATTTTCGGCCTGGGATCAGTTTCCAACGGAGGGAAACCTCCCTACTCTAGGGCACGCGAGCTCCCTTGCAGGCGCGGCCCTGAGCCAGCGCGAGCAGGTTGGAGCCCGTGCGTGGGAGGGACAGAAGAAATGCTCTACAAAGTGACCCCGATGATGGTCCCCGCCGTGCCCGAGAAGAAAGAGGCACGCGAGCCGGGCCAGCCGCGCAAGCGGCGCAAGTCCTCCGTCTACGACGCCGACGGCCACGAGGTGTTGATCTCGCTGATGTGTCTGAAGTGCAAGACGCTCAAGCCGCTGGCGCAGTTCGGGCTGCGGAAGATGGCGGACGGCGCCATCCGCAACCAGCCGTGGTGCCGGGGCTGCCGCTCGGGCGCGGGCACGAAGAAGCCGAAGAAGGACGAGTCCCAGGCCGCCACCGTCCAGGTGCCCGCCGTCGCCGCCACGGAGCCCGTGCTCCAGGTCGTCGCCGCCGTGCCGCTCGACGCCGCGCCCGTGGCTCCGACGCTCGTCGACGCCCCGGCGGCCGACGCGACGCCCACCCCCCTGGTCTGATTCACCGCCCGGGATGATCCGCCCTGCTGGGGCGCGCACTGTTCGCGCCCCGCATGTGACGGATCTGCCCGGAGCCTCCACTCGCTTCGAGCCTCCAGGAGGGTCTCTTCCCGCCGGGCGATGATCCGCCCGGCCGGCCCGCCTCCTGCTTCAGGACAGCCGCAGGCCCGCCGGCAGCGTATCGCCGAGCGCCCGGGCTTCGTCCGCCGCCTCCAGGGCCACCACCTCGCGCACCATCCGGACCCAGGTGTCGGAGGCCTTCGCGGCCACCAGCGCCTGGGCCGTGCGCTCGCGCAGCGCCGGATCCAGATCGCGCGTGCGGTCGCCGGTGAGGCGCGCGAGCTGGGCGGCGGCGAAGGGCGCGCCATCCACCTTGCGCAGGTCCAGGGACAGGAGCAGCTCCAGCCACGCCTCCGCCGTCTCCACGTCCACGACCTTGTGGCTGCTGCCGTACAGCGGCACGCGCGCGCCCAGCCGGCCCAGGGCCCACGCCCACGGGCCGCCGGAGCGGGACTCGGCCTTCAGCCGCGCGGCGATCCACCGGCCCACCTCCGCCTTGTCGCCCGGCGACAGGTGCTCCAGCGAGGCGGCGGTGCGGATCATCTCGTCCAACCCCTCCGGTTGGATGCCCTTCACCTTGCCGCCCTGCGTGGGCGCGTCCGGCGGCACGCGCCGGGCCAGGTGCGGCTGGAGGTAGCCGTACAGCTTCTGCTGCTGCGCTTCGGAGAGGCCGCCGGCGATGCGGCGCCACATCACCCAGAACTCCGTCCACACCGACTTGTCCGTGTGGTGCTGCACCAGCGCGTCGAAGAGGCTGAAGGTCTGCTCCGCGCGCCAGCCGTCCAGCGGGTAGCCGAAGCCGGGGCGCAGGCTGAAGCCGGTGAGGCTGTAGAAGACGCGCTCGTGGTCATCCGTGCGGCGGCGCTTGCTCGCGCCCGCGTAGAGCGTGCTCCACAGCTCGCGCAGCACGGGCACGCGCCACGTCTCGCGAGGGCCCAGCACCTTCTCCAGCGTGCGCGACAGCTGCTTCACGTCCTTGGGGCCCAGGGGCAGCGGCTTGTTGCCGTAGACGCGCTCCACGTTGTCCTTCGCCTCGGCGAAGCGCGCGGGCATGGACTCGGTGACGGTCAGCTCGTGCGAGCCCCCGGTGCCGCGCAGCTCGAACTCCAGGCGCCAGCGCTCGTCCGCGACGTCCGACACGCAGAACAGCTCCAGCGTGCCAATCTCCGTGAGCGCGGCCTGCAGGTGCACCGGCACGTCGCTGACCTTGCCGGACGCGCCCTTGAGCAGCGTGTGGATGGGCGGCAGCGGCTTCAGGTCCTCCGCCAGCGGCACCAGGTCCCCCGGCTTGTCGATGCGGTCGCTCGTCGTGGAGTAGAGCGCGAACTGCACCGGCCGGCCCAGGGTGAGCGTGAAGGGGCGCTCGCCCAGGTCCACCTTCTGACCCTCCTCGAAGCCGCGAGGAATCAGGCACAGCGTGGGCTGCTCCGCGCTGTCCGGGCCGCGCTGCAGACCCACGTAGTACGCGCGCGCCGCGCCACCGCCGATGCGCAGGCCGTGACCGCGCCGCACCAGCCCGTAGTACGCCGCGCCCCGAGCCACCGCGAGCTCCAGCGACTCGTGCTTGAGCAGCGGGATGCGCGGCGCCTGCGGCCACCACGCGGACAGCGCGTCCACCAGCCGCGCCGAAATCTGCGGCGAGTTGAAGACGCCGCCGTTGAGCAGGATGGCGTCCGGGCGGGGCAGGGCGCCTTCGTGCGACGGCGTCTCGCCCAGCGCCGCGAAGCCCGCCGCCGCGTGCTGCGCGAGGAAGGCCGCCAGGTGCCGCGTGACGGCCGGGTCCTGCACGTACGGCAGGCCCAGCTCCTGGAGCGCCATGCGCGCCGAGCGCCGGGGCCGGTCCACAGGTGAGGACAGGGGGAAGAAGCCGTCCAGCACCAGCGCGTGCGCCTCGTCGCGGCCCAGCTCCGTGGACAGCGTGCCGCCCAAGAGCCGGCTGCCCTCGCCGATGAGCGACACCCCGTACTTCTCCGGCGGTGTTCGCCCCAGCAGCTCCTCCTTCGCGGTGCGCGCGGCCTGGATGGCCTGTGTCCACTGCGTGGCGGACAGGCGCCGGCCGTTCTGGGTGAGCTTCTCCTCCATGCGCCGGGCGAGCGCCGCGTCCATGTTGTCGCCGCCCAGCATCAGGTGGTCGCCCACCGCCAGCCGCCGCAGCATGGGCCCTTCCGGCGACACGCCCGCGTGCACCAGCGTGAAGTCCGTGGTGCCGCCGCCCACGTCCACCACCAGCACCAGCCGCACCTGGGACAGCGTCTGCTCCAGGTCCGAGCGGTGGCGCGCGGTGTAGTCGTAGAAGGCCGCCTGCGGCTCCTCCAGCAGCGTGAACTTCTCCAGCCCGGCCTTGCGCGCCGCGCTCACCGTGAGGGCGCGCGCCGCCTCGTCGAACGAAGCGGGGACGGTGATGACCACCTCCTGCTTCGCCAGGGGCTCGTCCGGGTGCGCGAAGTCCCACGCCCGGGCCATGTGCGTGAGCAGCAGGGCGGACGCGTCCACCGGGGACAGCTTCTGCACGTCCGCGGGCGCGCCCCACGGGAGGATGGGCGCGGAGCGGTCCACGCCCGGGTGACACAGCCAGCTCTTCGCGGACGACACGAGCCGGCCGGACACGCGCGCACCCTGCCAGCGGGCCAGCTCGCCCACGACATACGGGCCACCGTCATCGCCCCAGGGCAGGCGCAGCACCTCCGGGGCCAGCTCGTGGCCGGCGGGGACGTAGACGGTGGACGGCAGGAGGGCTCGCGGAGCCACCTCGCCCTGGCGGACGAGCTGGGGCAGGGGGAAGTCCTCGACGGGCGCCCCCGAGCCTTTGCCTGGATCCACGGATGCCACCGCGCAATGGGTGGTGCCCAGGTCGATGCCGACGATTCGCATACGCCTCCGGTGTGCGGGGCCCCTTCTACTCCTTCATGCGCACGTTGAGCTCCAGCTTCCAGCGCCCGGATCCGTTCTTCTCCAGGCACCGCAGCTCCAGCGTGCCCACCTCCGTCACCGCCGCCTGGAGGTTCACCGGCGTCAGGTCGCCAAAGGGCGTGGGCTGTCCGGGCAGCGTCGTCTCGAGGGGCGCCACCTCCTCCAGCCCCCCGGACGCCAGCTCCGACTCCACGTCCTCCACCATTTCGCCCACGCGGTCATCGCGCCGCACGGACGACGCGAAGAAGCGGAAGCTGGTGGGCTCGCCGGTGACGAGTCCGAACTCCTGGGGTGGCACGTCCGCCTGCGTCCCTTCCTCCATCCCGAAGGGCGCCACGCACAGCGCCTTCACCGGCGGCTCCATGCCCGGCACCGCCGGCATCGCCGTCTCCACGCCCACGTAGTAGGCGCGCGCCGTGCCGCCGCGGATGCGCAGGCCGTGCCCCTGACGCACCCAGCCGTAGTACGCCGCGCCGCGGGCCACCGCGAGGTCCAGGTCCGCTCCCTCCAGCTCCTTCGCCGGGGGCGCCCCTTCCGCGGCGAGCCACTGGTTGAGGACCTCCATCACGCGGCCCTTCAGCGGTCCGGCCTTGAAGACGCCGCCGTTGAAGAGCACCGCGGTGGGGTGCAGGAAGGCCTTGCCCGCCACGTCCACCGGCGAGTCCGAGCTGGCCGCCAGCGCCTGCGCCTGCCGGGTGAGGAAGGCCGCCAGGTGCTTCGTCACGGCCGGATCCTGCGCGTACGGCAGTGCCATCTGAGCCAGGCCCGTGCGGCGCGCGGTGCGCGGAAGGTCCGCCACCTCCGTCACCGGGAAGAAGCCGTCCGTGAGGACGCGGTCCAGCTCCTCGCGCGTCAGCTCCGTGCGCAGCGTGCCGCCGATGAGCGACGAGCCCCGGCCCGGAATGGCGATGGGCACCTTGTCCACGGAAGCGTCCGCGTACAGCGTCTCCTTCGCCTGCCGGCACCCATAGGTGAGGCCGTTGAACTGCCACGCGTCCAGCTTGCGCCCGTCCGCCGCCATCCGCTGGTTGAGCGTGTGCGCCAGGGCGAGGTCCATGTTGTCGCCGCCCAGGAGGATGTGGTCGCCCACCGCCACGCGCAGCAGCTCCAGGTCGCCCTCGCGGTCCTTCACGGTGATGACGGAGAAGTCGGAAGTGCCGCCGCCCACGTCCACCACGAGGATGACTTCCCCGGGCTGCACCTGCCTGCGGAAGTTCTCCCCCATCGCCTCCAGCCACGCGTACAGCGCGGCCTGGGGCTCCTCGAGCAGGGTGATGTGCTCGAGGCCCGCCGCCTTCGCGGCCTCCAGCGTCAGGTCGCGCGCCGCCGCGTCGAAGGATGCCGGGACGGTGACGATGACCTCCTGCTTCGACAGCGCGTTGCCGGACTCCTCCTGCGTGCGGGCGAAGGTCTGGTCCCACGCCTCCTTCAGGTGGCGCAGGTAGCGCGCGGACGCATCCAGCGGCGACACGCGCTGCACCTCCGGGGGCGCCTGCCAGGGCAACAGCGCCGAGCGCCGGTCCACGCCCGGATGCGACAGCCAGCTCTTCGCGGACGACACCAGCCGCGTGGGCACCTTCGCCCCGTGTGAGCGGGCGAAGTCACCCACGATGACGCCCGGCTCCGGGCTCCACGGCAGCGCGAGGCTGCCTTCCGGGAACTCCTGCGCGCTGGGGAGGTAGAGGAAGGAGGGAAGCAGCGGGCGCGCTTCCACGGTGCCGGGCGCCGTCACCTGCGGCACGGGCAGCATGGACTGCGAAGGGCCGCGCGGCTTGCCGTCCTCGAGGTTGAAGTAGGACACCGCGGAGTGCGTGGTGCCCAGGTCGATGCCGATTGCGTATCGGGCCATATCGGTCAGGAACCCCGGGAAGGGGCCTTGTGGTTCCTCGAAGGGAAGGGGACTTCGGAGGATGCGCCGCCTGCTCCTCAGGCGGGCATCAGGCCAGCTCGACTTCCGCCGGCGCCAGCACGCGCGGCTCCATGGCGGGGCTGACCGTCGGGAACTTCACCTCCGTGGTCACCCAGCCGTGGTGCCGGAGCGTGCCGCCATAAGGAGGTTCACCGGCGACGTTGCCGGTGAGCCGGATGCGCTGCGCGTCGAAGCCCGGCGGCACCGTCACCTTGTCGCCCTCGCCCTGCGGCAGCACCGGCTGGAGCGTCAGGTACTGGTGCACCACCTTGCGGCAGCCCTCGTGGACGATGCGGGCCGCCGCGCCCACGTCCGCGTCCGGGAAGGCCGCGACGTTCTCCTGCACGAAGTCCAGGAAGCGGCCCTCGCGCTGGAGCATGGCCAGGAG
>NZ_RAWF01000036.1:0-46951 GCF_003612075.1 Corallococcus sp. CA041A | reverse complement strand
GTGTGGTGGGTGGCGTGGTGGGTGGCGTGATCGGCGGCGTGGTGGGCGGTCAGCTGGGTGGAACGGGCACGGACGTGCTGGCGTTCGGCCAGGGCATGACGCGTCCCGAGAAGATCGCGGGTCCGGAAGTGTCCTATACGCGTGAGGCCCTCGAGGCGCGCGTGCAGGGCCTGATGATCGTGAAGTGCGTGATCACGACCGAGGGAAAGGTCGAGCGCTGCCGCACGATCAAGCCGCTCCCTCACATGGAGCAGGCCGTGATGGACGTGCTCACCGCCTCACGCTACAAGCCGGTCACGTTCCAGGGCAGGCCGGTCGAAGTGCAGTACACGTTCAACTTCAACCTGAAGCTGCCGCGCTGATCCAAAGCAGGCAGCCCCGCTTGAGCAGTCCGCCGAACATCACCTCGCGCTCGTGAGGAGGAGCGCTCCACAGCCATGCAATTTACCCTGCTTGATATCTGGCACCACACGGGCCTCTTCGCCCGCATGATCATCTTCACCCTCGCCATCATGTCGGTGGCGTCGCTGGTCGTCATGGCGGAGCGGGTCATCGTCTTCCGCAAGACCCGCTCGGACAGCCGCAACTTCGCCGCCAAGATGGGCGCGATCCTCGCGAAGGGCGACCTGACCACCGCGGCGAACACCAACCTGGGCAAGGACGTGGGCCACCTGGGCCGCGTGATCAACTCCGGCCTGACGGCGTACCGGATCACCCCTGGGAACAAGGACCTGGCGGTGGAGTCCGTGGCCCGCGCGCTGGAGCGCCAGGCGCAGCGCGAGGTGCAGAGCCTCAAGCGTGGCCTGGGCCTGCTGGCCACGGTCGGCTCCACGGCGCCGTTCGTCGGTCTGCTGGGCACCACGATGGGTATCGTGAACGCCTTCCAGCTGATGGCGGCGGCGGGCTCCGGCGGTCTGGCGACGATCTCCGCCGGTATCTCCGAGGCGCTCATCACCACGGCGTTCGGTCTGCTCGTGGCGATCCCCGCGGTCATGGCCTACAACTTCCTGCAGGGCTGGGTGGATGCCCGCTCCGTGGACATCTCCGAGTCCTCCAACGAGTTCCTGGACGTGGTGGCCCGGCACGTGGGCGGCGGTTCGTCGCACGCGGCCTAGTCGTAGCCCCACCCTGGGACGTCCCCACCCATGAGGGCGGTCCGGCTGAGAAGCCGCGCTGCCCCAGGGTGGGCGTTCCTTCCCGGATACAGGTGCACGCATGGGAATGTCAGCAGGCCCCAAAGGGGGCATCAAGAGCGAGATCAACGTCACGCCGTTGGTGGACGTGGTGCTGGTGCTCCTCATCATCTTCATGGTCGTGACGCCCATGCTCCAGCGCGGCAAGTCCGTGGAGCTGCCCAAGGCCACGGAGATTGAAAAAGAAGGCAAGACGGACGCCGATCCGCTGATCCTCTCCATCACCCCGGACAAGAAGATGTTCGTGGAGAACGATGAGGTCGACGAGAAGGGTCTCCAGGAGAAGATCGCCGCGGAGCTGGTGAAGGATCCAGGCAAGAAGATCCTCCTGAAGGGCGACAACGCCCTGAACGTGGGCGACGTGCGCAAGGTGCTGGACACGGCCCGCAAGGCGAAGGCGAAGCAGATCGCCCTGGGTGTGGAGGAGAAGAAGTAATGTCCCGAGGACACAAGCAGCGTCAGTGGGTCAAGCCCGCGTCCGCGCCGAACTCGGAGATCAACGTCACGCCCCTGGTGGACGTGGTGCTGGTGCTCCTCATCATCTTCATGGTGGTGACGCCCCTCCTGGAGAAGGACATCCTCGTCCGCGTCCCGGAGACGGAGGTGGAGGAGAACCAGCCGCCGCCGGAGCCCGATGATCAGCAGATCGTCGTGCAGGTGGACAAGAGCGGCGCCTACTCCATCAACACGGAGCAGATCCCCGCTTCGGACTACATCGCCCGCCTCAAGCGGATGCTGAACGCCAAGAAGCCGGACGAGAAGGTCGTCTTCTTCATGGCGGATGACGCGGCGAACTACGGCAAGCTCGTGGTGGCGCTGGATGGCGCCCGTGCCGCGGGAGCGAAGATCCTGGGCATGGCCACCGAGCTTCCCCAGAACGCGGTCATCCAGGGCACGCTGAACTCGCCGGACGGTGCACCGCCCGCGCCCCCTGCCCCGCCGACTCCCTGATCCACTTCTTCCGTCAGGGCTGACGCGCGGACACGCCGTCACCGATTCCATCCGAAGCCCGCTGGCGTTCCGACGCCAGCGGGCTTCTTCTTTTCAGGCCCCCATGTCCCCGCGCGGGACCCGACGTCTGCCGCGTGGGATGGCCGCGGATGGCCGCCTGTGAGGGCAGCGCGCCGGTACGGGCATTGCTCTCCCCTCCTCCCGTACGGGTTGGAAGGGGGAGACGATGCTGGCGAGGGTGCGGTCGGGTGCATTGATGGGCATCGACGCGGTGGTGGTGGAGTGCGAGGTCGACATGGCCCTCGGGCTGCCCTACTTCAACGTCGTGGGGCTGCCGGAGGGAGCAGCCCGGGAGTCGAAGGTCCGGGTGGTCTCCGCGCTGAAGAACGCGGGCTTCGACCTTCCGCAGAAGCGGATCACGGTCAACCTGGCGCCTGCGGAGATCCGCAAGGAAGGGGCGGCCTTCGAGCTGCCCATCGCGTTGGGCGTCCTCGCGGCGGCGCGGTTGATGGAGGAAGAACCGCTGGAGCGGTACCTCTTTGGCGGAGAGCTGTCGTTGGATGGCTCCATCAAGGCCATCAAAGGGGTGCTTCCGCTGGCCGTGGCTGCCCGGAATGGCGGCTTCCAGGGCGTCATGGTGCCGGCAGCCAACGCGGCGGAGGCGGCTCTGGTGGAGGGCATCCAGGTGCTGTCCGTGGCCCACCTGAAGGAGGCCGTGGGGCACCTCACCGGCAAGGCCCCGCTGACGCCGCTGACGCGCACGGGGACCTCGGTGAGCGGTACTCGCACCGCTACCGCGGACATGGCCGATGTGCGGGGGCAGCCGGAGCTGAAGCTGGCTTTGGAGCTGGCGGCGGCGGGTGGCCACAACATCCTGATGGCCGGGCCTCCAGGGTCGGGCAAGACGATGTTGGCGCGACGGCTGCCAGGCATCCTGCCCGAGCTGTCCTTCGACGAGGCGCTGGAGGTCACGAAGGTCTACTCCATCCAGGGGCTGCTGGGAGACGAGCAGGCGTTGATCCGCGAGCGTCCGTTTCGCGCGCCCCACCACACGCTGTCCGATGCGGGACTCGTGGGAGGTGGCCCCATGGCCCGTCCCGGCGAGCTGTCCCTGGCCCATCACGGCGTGCTGTTCCTCGATGAGCTACCGGAGTTCCGCAAGAACGTGCTGGAGGTGCTGCGCCAGCCTCTGGAGGAAGGCGCCATCCACCTGGCGCGGGCCACCCAGCACATCACCTATCCCTGCCGGGTCATGTTGGTGGCGGCGATGAACCCCTGCCCGTGCGGCTACTTCAACGTCCCCGGGCACACGTGCACCTGCCTCGAGCACCGCATCTTCGGCTACCACTCGCGCATCAGCGGGCCGCTGCTGGACCGCATCGACATCACCGTGCAGACACGGCCGGTGGAGTACCACCATCTCGCCGAGAAGAGTCAGGAACTGCCCAGCCAGTACTACCGGCAGCGAGTCGAGGCCGCGCGCGAACGGCAGCGCGCCCGATTCCACGAGATGCCAGGGGTGCACTGCAATGCCCAGATGCCTTCGCATCTGCTGCGCCGCTACTGCGTAATGTCACCGCCCGCGGAGAAGGCGCTCAAGGACGCGGTCACTCATTTCGGTCTGTCCGCTCGGGCGCATGACCGCATCCTCAAGCTCGCGCTGACGCGCGCGGACCTGGAGGGACACGGACGTATCGAGGACGTGGACATGCGGCTCGCTGTCGATTGCCGGATGCTGGACCGCCGGGGCTGGCTCCACGCCAATACCCGGGGCGCGGTGAATGCGTTACCCCGCACCTCTACTGTCAGGCACCAGGCTTCCGAGAACGGCGGGAGCCGGGGGTTCTCCGTCGGCGACGGCTGACTTTGCACTCGGGAGCAGCGGCTGCACGCTCCGCTCCTCCAGACGGGGAGCGGGGCCGGTGATGATGCGCGCGGACCTGCCGAAGGTCAGGTACGCGTACGCCCAGTTGAGCAACACGGCCAGCTTGCTTCGGAAGCCAATGAGGAAGGTGATGTGGATGAAGAGCCAGGCCAACCAGGCGACGAAGCCGGATTGCTTCACGCGGCGGAAGGCCACGCCCACTGCATGGCCTCTGCCGATGACCGCGTAGGTTCCCCGGTCCCAGTAGCGGAAGGGCTGCATGGGCTGGCCCGCGAGCTGGCGGCGGAGGTTGAGCACCGCGTGCTTGCCCTCCTGCATCGCCGCGGGCGCCACTCCCGGGACCGCGCTTCCGTCCTCCTGATTCACGAGCGCCAGGTCCCCGACGACGAAGATGTCGGGATGCCCGGGCACGGTGAGCTCGGGCGTCACCTGGACGCGCCCCGCCCTGTCCAGCGTCACGCCGAGCGAACGGGCCACGGGCGAGGCCTCCACCCCCGCGGCCCAGAGCACCGTGCGGGCCGCCAGATGTTCAGGCCCCATGTCCACGCCCACGGCGTCGATGTTCGTGACCCGGGTGCCCGTACGGACCTCGACGCCGAGCCCCTCCAGCACCCGGCGGGCCTCCGCCGAGAGGTTCTCGGGATAGGTGGGGAGCACGCGGTCCATTCCCTCGATGAGGATGACGCGCGCATCCCGAGGGTCGATGTTCTGGAAGTCACCCGACAATGAATTGCGGCTGATCTCCGCCAGCGCCCCCGCCAGCTCCACGCCCGTGGGACCCGCGCCAATGATGGCGAAGGTGAGCAGCGCGCGGCGGCGCTCTGGGTCCGGTTCGCGCTCGGCCTGCTCGAAGGCGAGCAACACGCGGCGGCGGATCTCCAGCGCGTCCTCGACGGTCTTCAATCCCATCGAGTGTCGCGACCAGGCGTCATTGCCGAAGTACGAGTGCGTCGCTCCGGTGGCGACGATGAGGAAGTCGTACGCCAGCTCACCGTCCGCCAGGAGGACGTGCTTGCGCGCGGTGTCCACGCCAGTGACTTCCGCGAGCAGCACCTGGACGTGATTGCGTCCGAGCATCGCTCGCAGTGGCGCGGCGATGTCGCTGGGACTCAGTGTCGCCGTGGCCACCTGGTACAGCAGGGGCTGGAAGAGGTGGTGGTTGTGACGGTCCACCATCGTGACGCGAACCCCTGCCTTTCGCAGGTACCGGGCCGCGTAGAGGCCGCCGAAGCCGCCTCCCAGGATGACCACATGGGGAAGGTTCTCACGGGTCGTATTCACGAGAGGAGATGTCACGGCGACGCGCCAGGGTTTCAACGCAAAGCCTTCCATCCCATCAAGGCGGACTGTCACGTCCCCTCGTGTCTGCTTATGCGGAGGTGCCCGCACCTTTGCGCCTTCTCAGCGCATGGGAGACAGGCACGCCGCTCCGCCAGTTCGGACGGCTCCGGCGAACCTGGACGCCCTTGCAGGCCCTTCCGCCTGGAAGCCCGCGCGGCATGAGCGTTGCTCTGCCCAGCGCCGAGGCATCCAGCCCGCAGGGCGGCGAGGGAGGCAGACGAGATGAGCAGGCTGACGGAGAAGTTGAAGGCAGTGGCGGCGGCGGTGGCGTCCATCGAAAAGCAGTTCGGCCGAGGCGCGGTGATGACGCTCGGCGCGGACGCACCGGAGCAGAAGGTGGCGGTCATTCCCACGGGCTCGGTGGGGTTGGACCGGGCGCTGGGCGTGGGGGGCTATCCGCGAGGGCGCGTGGTGGAGCTGTTCGGCAATGAGTCCTCCGGCAAGACGACCCTCACCCTGCATGCCATCGCGCAGGTGCAGTCCGTGGGGGGCATCGCGGCCTTCATCGACGCGGAGCACGCGCTGGACCTGTCCTACGCGCGCAAGCTGGGGGTGCGTACGGAGGAACTGCTCGTGGCGCAGCCGGACACCGGGGAGCAGGCGCTCGAAATCACCGAGCAGCTCGTGCGCTCGGGCGCCGTGGACCTCATCGTGGTGGATTCGGTGGCGGCGCTGGTCCCCCGTGCGGAAATCGAAGGGGAGATGGGCGACGCGCACATGGGCGTCCAGGCGCGGCTGATGAGTCAGGCGCTGCGGAAGCTCACGGGCGCGGTGAGCCGCTCCGGCACCTGCATCATCTTCATCAACCAGATCCGCATGAAGATTGGCGTGATGTTCGGCAACCCGGAGACGACGACGGGCGGCAACGCCCTGAAGTTCTATTCGTCGGTGCGGATGGAGATCCGCCGCACGGGCAACCTCAAGGATGGCGACGCGGTGGTGGGCTCACGGGCCCGCGTGAAGGTGGTGAAGAACAAGCTGGCGCCCCCGTTCCAGGAGGCGGAGTTCGACGTGCTCTACGGCACGGGCATCCACCGCGCCGCCGAGGTGCTGGACCTGGCCGTGAGCGCGGGCGTGGTGGAGAAGTCGGGCAGCCACTTCAGCCTGCGGGGTGAACGCATCGGCCAGGGCCGCGAGCGGGCGTGCGAGTGGCTGCGCGAGCACCCGGATGTCCTGGAGGCCCTTGCTCGCGACCTGGTGGGAGCGACCGCGCCCTCCGTGCCGTCCGCGGACTCCGCGGCGGCCTAGGTCGCGGCCTGGAGTGCATCCAGCGAGAGGGGGAGCTCCCAGTGGCGTTGGCCCGCGCGCAGCACCAGTCGCCCTTCGGGGCTCTCTTCCAGCATCTCGCCGAACTGGTACTGCGCATCACGAGAGAAGCGGGCCTTCGCCCTGCCCTGCTTCACGCGGCAGGTGAGGACTCCGTCCGGCGTGAGCTGGAGCGACCCCAGGTCCAGGGCTTCGGCCGTCCGGTCGCTCAGACGCAGGGACACACGCTCATCCGAGGTGACGTCCACGGTGCGGACCTCGTAGGCCGCGTCCTCCACCTGGACGTAGCACCAGTCCGGGGCGATGCGGAGCTGGTAGCGCCCGTCGTCATCCAGGACCAGCGAGGCGTTGAAGAGTTCGATGATCTTCGGGTGCTCGATGGGCTCGTCGTCGTGCCACCAGCGCAACGCCGCATCCAGACGGATGCCGCTGTCCTCACGGGTGTGCCAACGCTTGCCTGGAGGGGGCTGGCCAGTGGGAGGTTGCATGTCGCCCTTGAGGTGCGGGTGAGGTCCGGCGGATTCAAGCCGCCGGAGCCTGGAGGCCTACCAGTTCCGCACGAACTCCGTGTAGCCACGAAAGGCCACGGCGCCCCAGAAGTTCACCAGCACGCCAAGCGCCAGCACGGCGATCACCGCGCGGTTGCGCAGCGACCATCCTCCAATGGCGAAGAGCAACAGCAGATAAGGCGTGTAGTCCAGGCTGAACCGGAAGCCGAACTGCATGTAACCGGTGTTCTGGTAGAAGAGCCCCGGCAGCGCGCACACCGCCACGGTCAGCCACAGGGACCAGTGCAGACGGGGACGCGTGCGGGGGACCAGCAGGAACACCAGCAGGGGCAGCGTGAGCAGCAGCGTCAGCCCATGCGGGTCGTACGACAGCCGCGGCGGAGACAGCGACA
Source organism: Corallococcus sp. CA041A (assembly GCF_003612075.1). Classification (NCBI taxonomy): domain Bacteria; kingdom Pseudomonadati; phylum Myxococcota; class Myxococcia; order Myxococcales; family Myxococcaceae; genus Corallococcus; species Corallococcus sp. CA041A. The sequence continues at coordinate 39,414 of NZ_RAWF01000036.1, read as the reverse complement.
CCTGGGGCAGCTTGAGGAACGCGGCCTGGAGGTTGCGCGACAGGTACTCGATGTTGAAGAGCCCGAAGCGGTCGATGTCTACGTTCACCCGGTTGTTGAAGAGGTACGAGTGACCGAACTCGCCGGGCTTGCCGAAGCGGTAGACGTTGTACGCGGCCGCGAGCGCGGCGAGGGGCGCGGCCCCCGCGCCGAAGAGGGCGAGCTTGCGGAGGGCGGGCTTCCACGCGGTCGGCAGGGCCTTCAGTTGGGCCAGCCGGTCCGGCCCGGGGCAGAGCGCCTCCAGGACGAAGAAGAGGCCCGCGAACACCAGCGGCGTGCGGGTGAGCACGGCCATGGAGAAGAAGAGCCCCGCGAGCACGGGACGCCGCGCCTTGACGGCGTTGCGCACGTACAGACACGTGAGCGCCACGCCCATCACCTGCGCGCCAAACCAGACCTCGCCCCGGATGGCGCAGTAGAAGAACAGCGTGCCGAAGGCGAGCACCAGCGACAACACCACGTTGTCGTCGCGGTTGCGCTCCGTCTCCCCTTCCTGCGCGAGGAAGCGCAGCAGCGAATAGAAGAGCGCCACCGCGAGCGCGCCCACGAAGACGCCGAAGGACGTGTCGTTGAACTTGTAGCCGTGCAGCGCGACGAAGGGGAGCATCACGACCGCGGGGAAGGACGGGAAGCTGACGAACCAACGGTCATCGCGGAGCGGGCGTCCCTCGCACCGCACCTTCTGTCCGTCCACCAGCCGCACGCAGGCCCAGTCCTCCAGGTTGGGCAACACCTGCGGATCCACGTCGAGCCGTCCCTCCAGCCAGGACTGCGCCTGGTAGATGAAGTGCGGCGCGGCGCTCTGCCGGAGGAAGCGCTGCGAGCTGAAGCTGGACAGCACCGCGAACGCGACGAGGAACAGCACCACCTCCACCCGGTAGGCGGACAGCCACAGGCGCACCGCGCTCCGCACCGGATGCACTCCTGCTCCGGCCGGCGACGTGGGGGGGCTGGTGGATTCCGTCGCCGCCGCGGGGCTGGCGAGCGGCGCGGAGGACTCGGGCGTGGCCGAGACGGGTTCGCCCGCGGTGGCGGGGCCCGGGGGCGCCGTGGACGGCGCTTCCGGGTCGGAAGGACGGGGACGCTTTGATTTGGAGCGACTCATGGCGACACGGGGGCGGCGAGCAGGTGCAACCTCAACATTTCCAGCACGTGGGATGCGGCGAACAAGCGGACCCGGTCCCGGTCACCCGCGAGCGAGATCCGCTCGCAGCGGGGCTCCATTCCAGGGCCGGACAGGCCGCAGTACACGGTGCCCACGGGGTCCTCGGGCGTGCCTCCGCCCGGGCCTGCGTAGCCCGTGACGGACAGGCCGAACGTGGCGCCGCAGGCGGCGCGGACTCCCTCCGCCATGGCGAGCGCCGTCTGGGACGACACGGCGCTGTGCTTCGCGAGGATGTCCGGGGGGACGCCCACCCAGGCGGACTTCATCTTCTCCGAGTAGGCGACCGCCCCGCCGATGAAGACCTGGCTGGAGCCCGGCACGGCCGTGAGTTCCTGCGCGACGAGGCCGCCCGTGCAGCTCTCCGCCACCGCCAGCGTGTGACCGCCGCGCGCCAGCATGTCGAGGAGCACGGGTGCGTATTCGCTGCCATCCGCGCCGTAGACGTGCGTGCCCAGCACCTGCCGGCATGCGGCCTCCGCGGCCGCGAGCGCGGCGTCAGCCTCCGCCTGCGTGGGGGCCTCCGCCATCAGCTTCAGGTGGTTCTCCGGTGCGTGCGTCCGGAAGCCGAACACCACCCTGGGGTGGCTGGGGGCCAGGGGCATCACCCGCTCGTTCAGCACGGACTCAGGCAGGCGCACGGTTCGCAGCAGGCGAAAGGCCCGGAACGTGCGACCCGATTCGGCGGCGAGCCAGGTCCGCACGCGCGGCAACACCTCTCCGTCCACCAGGGCGCGGTACTCTCGCGGAACGCCTGGCAGGAAGAACAGGTGGGCGCGGCCCAACTGCTGGATGACCAGTGGCGCCGAGCCCTGGGGATTGCGCATCGGCTCGGTGCCCGTGGGGATGCGCGCCATGCGCAGGGCGCCCGGATTCATCGTCATGCCCCGTGCGGCGTAGCGCTCCTTCAGCCAGCCGAGCACTCGCGCGTCCTCTTCCATGGACACGCCCGCGGCGGCGGCGGCGCACTCCAGCGTGAAGTCGTCCGCCGTGGGCCCAAGGCCTCCGGAGACGATGACCACGTCCGCGCGCGCCGAGGCTTCCAGCAACGCGCCCGTGATGTCCGGACGCACGTCGCCCACTACCGTCACCCGTGCGACCTTCACACCCAGGTCGAAGAGGCGGGCTTCCAGGTACGTGCTGTTGGTGTCCGTGATGAGGCCGGTGACGAGCTCGTCACCGGTGCACAGCAGCTCGACGCGCATGGGCCGGGCATCCTAGCGGCCGACACGGCCCGCGTCCCGCGCTTGACTGCTCAGAGGAACGCGGGACCGTCGTCCGTGGCGTTGGCCTCGGAGTCCTCGTCGTCGTCCTCGTCGAGCCCGGCCGCCACCGCCACCGCCGCGACGGCGCCGACCTTGCGGGACGCCAGCCGGCTGCGCACGGAGACCGCGGACTCCACCAGCCCCATGACCAGGTACGCGGCGAAGTACGTCACCAGCACCCAGGCCGGGTGGAACTGCTGGGCGATGAACGCGCCCGTGAGCGCCATGACCATGAAGACGAGCGCCGTCTTGCGGCTGGGACGCGCGTCCTTGAAGGTGCGGTAGCGCACCGTGGACACCATCAGCAGCGACAGGGCGCCCACCGCCACCGCCACTGGCAGTCGCGCGCCGTCACCGAGCGCCTCGCCCTGGCTGGCCACGTGGTGGGAGATGATGAGGGAGACGAGCACGCCAGCCGCCAGCGGGATGGGAAGCCCCACGAAGAAGCCGCCGCCACCGCCGTGCGGGTTGCGCATGGCGAGCACGTTGAAGCGCGCCAGCCTCATGGCGCCGCAGGCCATGAACGCGAAGGAGATGAACAGGCCCCAGAAGCCCATGGGGGCCAACGCCCACTTGTAGACGAGGAGCGCCGGCGCCGCGCCAAAGGACATGACGTCCGCGAGGCTGTCGAGTTGCATGCCGAAGTCGCTCTGCGTCTTCGTCAGGCGGGCCACCCGTCCGTCGAACCCGTCGAAGAACATGGCGAAGAGGATGGCCAGGGCCGCCTGGTACAGCTGCACCGGTTCTGCCTCACCCGAACACAGGGTGATGGCGTAGAAGCCACAGAAGATGGAAGTGACGGTGAAGAGGTTCGGGAGCACGAACATCAGTTTCCGCAGCTTCATCGTTCCCTCGACTTCCCCAGGTGGTCGGCTGCCCATGCGGCAGAAACGGCGAGGGAACGGACCTTAGCAGGGTTTTATTCGCGCCGGAGTCAGTCCCGGGTCGCATGGGAGGAGAAATGCCGTACGGGCAGTGGGCCCTGTGGGGATTGACCGCGGCGGCCGTCCTGCTGCTGGTGAATGTGGTGTGGGTCCTGCTCGTCAGGCGGTGGTACCGCCTCAAGGGGCCCCTTCCCGAGATGCTGCGCGTGAAGTGCGCGGATGGGTGGGAGTTGACCGTGCACGCCCGGCGGGCCCCGGTGCGCCGCTTCGCCGAGCCCGTCCTGCTGTGCCACGGGCTGGCGGCCAACCGCTTCACCTTCGACTTCGAGCCGCCCTACTCCGTGGCCCACTACCTCACCGAGGCAGGCTTCGACTGCTTCAGCGTGGAGTGGCGCGGCACCGGGCACTCGCAACGTCCGCCCAGGGGCCGGCGGCCCACGGACTTCACCGTGGACGACCACATCAACCACGACGGGCCGGCCCTGCTGGAGCTGGCACTGAAGGAGACCGGCGCGAAGCAGGCCTTCTGGCTGGGTCACTCGCTGGGCGGCCTGGTGGGGTACGGCGTGGCGCAGGGGCCTGATGGCGGGAAGCTGGCGGGTCTGCTCGAGTTGGGCGCGCCGGTGTATCTCCAGTCGGAGCCGTTCCTGCGGACGCTCATCTCGCTGGGCGTGCGCGCGGCGTGGCCCGGGAGCATCCGTCAGTCGTGGGTGAGCGCCAGCATGGCGCCCTTCCTGGGCTACCTTGCACTGCCCCTGTCGGACATCGTCGTGAACCCTCGACATGTTCCGCCGCGCGTCCTGCGGCAGCTGTCCGTCAACATGATGGCGGCGATGAGCCGCAAGGTGCTGCTGCAGTTCCAGGACTGGATCTCCCACGACGCGTTCCGGTCCTACGACCGCAAGACGGATTGGCGCGCGGGCATCGCGAAGCTCCAGTTGCCCGTGCTGGTGATGGGCGGCAGCGCGGACCGCCTGGCCACCTCGGCCAACGTGGAGGCGCAGTACGCGCTGCTCACGTCACCGGATCGCGCGCTGCATGTCTTTGGCCGGGACCGCGGGGACAAGATGGACTACGGCCACGGCGACCTCATCTTCGGCACCGGCGCGCCCATGGAGGTCTACCCCGTCATTCGCGCGTGGATCGAACAGCGCGCCACGCCCCTGCCCCCCACGTCCGCTCCCGCTCAGGGCTGAGGCGAGCGGGCGTCGAGCTGGACGCAGGGAGAGCGCAGTCCTCGCCTGGTGCTCGCGTCGACGCGGCGGAGCTGGACGCGTGTCTGGCCCTCGCAGTCGGTGGAGACCAGGTCGCCACTCGCGTCCTTCGCGGTGAGGTCCTCCACCTGCAACTGGCCTTCTTCGATGGCCACCAGGATGGAGCCCGGCGTGTCGCGCACGTCGACGTTCCGGGACTCCAGGGTGGCCTTCGTATCCACCGCCAACGCGGCCAGGCCACAGCCCGAGAGCCGGGCGTTGCGGAGCGTCGCTCGGGCCCGCTGCGTCGCCAGCACGCAGGTGCCCTTCGCGCCCTCGACGGTCACGGTGTCGACGTCCGCTTCCACCTGGCGCAGGTGGAGCCCGTCTCCCGTGATGCCATCCGCGGTGCTCACGCCCTTGATGACGCCATCCCGCAGGCGTACGCGGCCCTGCAGCGCCACCACGCCGTATTCGCGTGAGCCCTCCAGGCGGAAGCGCCGCACCTCCAGGTCCGAGGCGGTGAGCTGGAGCGCCCCGTGGTTGCCCGCGTCCTTCACGGTCACGTCCTCCAGCAGGCCGTTCGTCGCGGTGAGGCCCATCCCCGCGCGCGTGGCGTGCTCCGAACTGAAGCCCCGCACCGACAGCCGGGCCTGGTTGGCCGTCACGCCGTACTCGTGGCCCTGGACCCGGACGTCCACCAGCGTCAGCGCGCCCTCCACCGTGGAGAACGCCGTGCCCGTGCCGCCCGAAACCCGCGCCCGTTCGACCTCCGCCACGCCGCCCTCCTGGCTCAGCGCCGTCCGGGGGCCCTGGAAGTCCACCCCCTCCAGGCGCACCGTGGCTCCACCCCGGGCCCGAACCGCGCGGTCGTAGGCCCCCGTGAACGCACTGTCCCTGAGGATCAGGGACGGCGCGGAAGCCCCTGCGGTTCGTGCCTCCACGAGCACGCCCACCGCGGTCGGCGCCTGGCTGCTCGCCCCGGCCTTGAAGCGCAGCCCCCTGCCCTCCAGCGGACCCGCGCCCAGCCGGATGGCGCCCCGGGTCTGATTGCGGAAGGTCACGGTGAGGACCTTCACGGGCCCCCGGGCCTCCAGACCCCAGCCTCCTCCTTCGATCACCAGGGACTCCAGGGCGGTGTCCCCTGGCGCCTCGACCACGGGGGTGCCGGGGCCCGCCGCCAGGATCGTAGAAGGGCCCTCCCCCGTGAGCCGGGTGCCCTCCGGCAGCCGGAAGGGGCCTTCATAGCGGCCGGAAGCCAGGTGCACGTGCTTCGGGCCGGGGCGGGCCAGGGCTTCGATCAGCGAGCGCAGGGGGCGCTCCCGGGTGCCGTCGCCGCCCGAGGCCGCCCCGTCCACCCACAGCTCGCCCGTCGCCTGGGGCCGTGGGGACGGCCGCGAGCAGGCGCACATCAGGACGAGGAGCCATGGAAGCAGTCGGGTGGGCACGCGGGCAGGCACTCTAGCCCCCTGATGGCACCCTGCTGGAGCTGGATCAGCGGCGACTGCTAAGTGATCGATTTTCCAATGCCTTTCACGCGAAAGCGATCACCAGGCGATCACTTCCCCTGATGTGGAAAGCAGGAGTGTGAGGATGTATCAAAAGATGCGATCCTCCCGACTCTCTACAGGGTGTATTTTCAGAGGCCAGTTTTCATCCGGAGGCCGATTTTCCGGCCCGGGAGCAGGTGGCGCATTGACAGTCGAAAGCTCGATTTGTTACCTCCGCCATCCGCTCGATCAACGCCAGACAACGCAAGAGGGAGGGGTGTCATGACCAAGGCAGAGCTCGTGGAGGTGGTGGCTGCGCAGTCGAAGCTCACGAAGAAGCAGGCCGCCCAGATCCTCGACAGCGTCTTCACCAACATCGGCAAGGCGGTGAAGAAGGACACCCGCTTCAGCTACCCCGGGTTCGGCACGTGGTCGCTGCGCTCGCGCAAGGCGCGGAAGATCCGCAACCCTCAGACCAACGAGATGATGAAGCTCAAGGCGTCGAAGACGGTCGGTTTCCGTCCCGCGAAGGAGCTGAAGAACTCGCTGTAGTCGCAGGGCCGTTGTGGAGGCCCGTCCCCCTCAGGGGCGCGAACCCGCGGCCGGGTGGCGCCCCTGGGACGTGAGGACTGGGGACTCCGTGGGCATGCGGGCCACGGGACGCTCTTCGGACGCGTCCGGGGCCGCCTCGGGGGCGACGAGCGCCTCCAGCGGATCCAGTGAACTGCCGTCGTGCCAGAGCTCGAAGTGGACGTGGACGCCGGTCGCAAGGCCTGTGTCCCCCGCGAGCCCCACCACGTCGCTCCTCGCCAGCACCTCGCCGGTCGTCACCAGGACCTCGGACAGGTGGCTGTAGCGCGTCACCCACTGGCCGTCGTGCTGGACCTCCACCATCTTGCCGTGATCGCCGTTCCAGCCGGCGCGCAGGACGACGCCCCGGTCCGCGACGCCCACGGGCTGTCCCCGGCGGGCCGCCAGGTCCACGCCCGAGTGGCGGCGCAGCTGGCCGGTGATGGGGTGCCAGCGGTCGCCGTAGAGGCTGGTGATGGTGACCGGCTCCACGGGCCAGGCGAGGCGCGGCGGGCCGGAGGGCTCCGGCGGCTGCTCCCAGCGGCGCAGCGTGGACGCGCGAACGATGAGGCGGCCCACGCGCACCACCACGGCCTCCGCGAGCGAGCCCGGCATGTCGCCGTAGAGGCGCGCGTCCTGCTCCAGCTCCGCCTCCATCACGCCCCGGGCGCGCGTCAGGTCGCGGGTGTCGGTGTGCTCCACCGGCCGGGCCAGGAAGGCGTCCATGGCCGCGTTCATCGCCTCCCAGTTGCGCACCTGTGCGGCGGGCATGGCGCTGCCGCGCTGGACCTTCTCGCGGTAGGCCTGGGCCTGTTGCACGAACGCGGTGAGGGCGGCTTCCAGCTCCGTGGAGCGTTCGGGCGCCAGCGGCCCGCGGGCGCGCTCCGGTTCGTGGGGGAGGAAGGGCGTGCCGGAGCTGACGAAGCCGCTGTCGCCCGAGGTCGCGTACAGCTCCTCAAAGCTCATCTTCCCCGGCCGCGGCGTCGCGCAGGCGGAGAGGGCCAGCAGGGCAAGGACGGCGGGTCGGCGCACGGCGGGGTGAGCCTACCACCGCGCCGGGCCGTCCACCTGTTCCGGGCCGTGGATCATCCCCTGGCGCACAGGTGCGTGTGGTCCGCACCCAGCGCGTGGACGGGGCTCGTCCCCGGGTGCCGGAGGACCGTCATTCCGCTGACAGCCGCGCCTGGCCACGGCGACCCGCACGAACCTGTCCGACAGTCGGACAGATTTCAGGACACCGCGGCCGGCCCGCGAGCCCGGTGCCGCTCGTGTCAGGCAGCGAGAGCCTGACGGATGCGCGCCAGGGCGTCGTCGATGTCCGCGGTGGACACGTCCAGGTGGCACACGAGGCGGATGGAGTGCGGACCCGTGGGGTTGGCGAGCACGCCCTGCTTCAGGAGCAGCGCGGAGGCCTCCGCCGCCGGACGCACCAGGTCCGCGAACACCATGTTCGTCTCCACCCTCGCCAGGTCCACCTTCACGCCCGGCACCTGGGCCAGGCCTTCCGCCAGCCGGCGCGCGTTGGCGTGGTCCTCGGCCAGGCGCTCCACGTGGTGCTCCAGCGCGTACAGCGCCGCCGCCGCGAGGATGCCCGCCTGCCGCATGCCGCCGCCCAGCCGCTTGCGCAGCCGCCGCGCCTCGCGGATGACATCCTTCTTGCCCGCGAGCGCCGAGCCCACCGGCGCGCCCAGGCCCTTGGAGAAGCACACCGACGTCGAGTCCGTCAGCGACGCCCACGCGGACGCGGGCTGGCCCGCCGCCACCTCCGCGTTGAACAGCCGCGCGCCGTCCAGGTGCACCGCGAGCCCGGCCTTGCGCCCCGCCTCCACCACCGCCTTGAAGCGCTCCACCGGCCACACCGTGCCGCCGCCGCGGTTGTGCGTGTTCTCCAGCGACAGCAGGCGCGTGCGCGGGTTGTGGATGTTGTCCTCGCGCACCGCCGCCGTGACGGTCTCCGGCTTCAGCAGGCCGCGCTCGCCCGGCAGGGGCCCCGGCTGCACGCCCCACAGCGCCGGCACCGCGCCGCCTTCGTACTGGAGGATGTGGCTGCCCTCCTCCGTGAGCACCTCGTCGCCAGGACGGCAGTACGCGCCGATGGCGATCTGGTTCGCCTGCGTCCCGGAGGGGACGAAGACGGCGGCCTCCAGTCCGAGCCGCTCGGCGACGCGCTCCTCCAGGCGCCGCACGGTGGGGTCCTCGCCGTAGACGTCGTCGCCGACCTCCGCGTCGGCGATGAGCCTGCGCATGGCGGGCGTGGGCTTCGTCACGGTGTCGGAGCGGAAGTCGATGGGCTTCATGGTTCTCCTCGCTGCGTGAAAAGGGATGCCCCGCCATGGCGCTTGGGCGGGGCCTCCCCGTGACATACAACGCCCGCGTGGCCCGGCGAGAGACAGTGGCGGAGAAGCGGCAGCGTGCGGTGTCGATCCTGGACGGTCTGGAGGCGGCCATGCCGGACGCCCGCATCGAGCTGGACTTCCGCACGCCACTGGAGCTGCTGGTCGCCGTCATCCTGTCCGCGCAGTGCACCGACAAGCGCGTCAACCTGGTGACCCCTGCCCTGTTCGCCCGCTTCCCGGATGCCCAGGCCTACGCGCGCGTCGAGCCCACCGACGTCGAGCCCTTCATCCGCACCTGCGGGCTGTACCGCGCGAAGGCGAAGAACATCGTCGCCACGGCGCGCACGCTCGTCACCGAGCACGGCGGACAGGTGCCGCTGGTGCGCGACACGCTGGCGGAGCTGCCGGGCGTGGGGCTGAAGACCGCGGGCGTGGTGTGCATCCACCTGGGCGGCGACGCGGCCTTCCCCGTGGACACGCACGTGAAGCGGCTGGCGTACCGGATGGGCTTCACCACGCACGAAGACCCGGACAAGGTGGAGAAGGACCTGCAGGCGCTGCTGCCTCGCGAGCGGTGGACGCTGGGGCATCAGCTGCTGGTGTGGCACGGGCGGCGCACGTGCTTCGCGCGCTCGCCCGATTGCGGCTCCTGCGTGGTGGCGGCGAAGTGCCCGAAGAAGGGCGTGCGCGCCACCGCGAAGGCTTAGGCGGACGCCGGAGCGCCCTGCTCGCGCGAGGCCTTGAGCTTCTTCATGCGCTTGCGGATGAACTCGCGCTTGAGCGTGGAGACGTGGTCCACGAAGACGGTGCCGTCCAGGTGGTCCGTCTCGTGCTGCACGGCGATGGCCAGCAGGCCGTCACAGCGCAGCGTCTGCTCCTGGCCTTCCTCGTCCAGGTAGCGCACCGTGGCGAAGGCGGCGCGGTCCACGTCCTCGGCTTCACCGGGGATGGAGAGGCAGCCTTCCGTGTAGGTCGTCTCCCCTTCGAGCGAGACGAACTCCGGGTTGATCATCGCCAGGGGCCTGGCGTCCGGCTGCTGCGACCGGGTGTCCAGGACGATGATGCGCTGGAGGATGCCCACCTGCGGGGCGGCGAGACCGACACCCTCGGCGTCGTACATGGTCTCGAACATGTCCTTGATGAGCGCGCGGACCTTGTCGTCCACCTTCGCCACCGGCTTGGCCTTCTGCTTCAGGATGGGGTCGGGCCAGATGAGAATCTCGCGAACCATGGAGGGGACTCTTAACCCCTCCAGACCGCGACGGGCAACCGTTCCACCGGGCATCAGTCGAGCAGATTACGGGCGTACTCGCCCCGCAGACGGTCGTCACCCAACGCCCGGGCGGCCTCCGTCAACACCGCGCGAATCTGCTGCGCGCGGTGCTGGAGCGCGGGGTCCGGATGGCCGGCGAAGCGCAGCGGATGGAACTCGGCGGCGAGCAGCGCGTATGCCCGCTTGACCTCTTCACTGCCGGCCGAGCGCGCGAGCCCCAAGACGGTGAAGTAGTCCGCGTCCTGGATCTCCTCGAACTTGGCCTCCAGACGGTGCACGTCCAGCTCCGGCGGCAGGTGGCCGTGCGCGTCCTCCGACGGCGGATGCAGCGCGATGAGGCCCAGCGTCCGCGCCACCGCGAGCGCCTTGAGTGCTCCGTCCTGTGGCAGGCCCGCGCCCAGGAGCAGTGACTCCAGCGTGCGTTCGCCGTCCACGGCCTGCAGGAGCTGGAGCTCGCGAGCGGAGAGGCCGAAGTCCGCGGGGGGCATGTGCGCGTCGCCTCGGGAGACCTGGGCGCGCAGGGAGCCCGCCGCGTCCAGGAGCGATTCGGCGGTGAGCGTGTTGCGCAGCCCTTCCGCGAGCAGATGCAGCGGCGGGCGCGTGGCGGCGGCGAGCGCCACCTCGTGGGGCGCGGGCTCCGGCACCAGGCGGTAGAGCGTGGAGGGCTCCGCGAGCGCGTCCAGGAAGACCTGTTCGGTGTAGCGCTGGACCAGCGGGACGGATTCGGCTTCGCGCACGTAGCCGCGCCCGCGCAGGGCTTCCAGCAGCGTGCCGGTGGTGGCGCTGCGCACGAGCCGCAGCTCGGCTTCCTGGCGCGCGTCGATGAGACCGTCCGCGCGGGCGCGGTCCACGAGGGACTCGCCCTGCGCGGAGGACGCGGCGCCGACCAGGGCTCCGTCGCGCAGCCAGAGGACGCGCAAGGCGTTCATCACCTTGAGCTCCAGGCGCACCTCCATGCGCGCGTCGCAGAGCCGCAGGATGAGGCGCGAGAGGCCCTCCTGCGTGAGGCTGCCGCTGCGGGCCACCGCCATCTCCGGGCGGCCGGGCGATTCGAGGGGGATGATGGTGGCGCGGGCCTGGGCCGCGGCTTCTTCCGCGTCCCGCTGCGCTCGGGCTTCGAGTTGTTCGCGCTCGCGCTCGGCCTGGAGGCGCTGTTCGACGGCTTCGACTTCGAGCCGGGTGCGCGTCTCGCGCTCGCGGGTGAGCTCCTCTCGGAGCTGATCAAGCTGCGCTTGCAGGGTGTCTCGGGCCTGCGTGAGGTCCGTGGATTCGGAGCGGGCGCGGGCTTCGGCTTCGGTGCGCGCGTGGGTTTCCGCGGCGAGGCGGGACTCCGCGGTTGTGCGGGCCTGGGACTCGGTTTCGAGGCGGGCTTCGAGGTCCTGGCGTGCACGGCCCTCGGAGTCGAGGCGGACTTCCAGCACAGTGCGCAGCCGTCCTTCGGACGTGGCCTTGGCGGTGGCTTCGGCGGCCTTCTGCTCGGACTGGAGGACGCGGGCTTCCGCGGCGGTGCGGGCCTGGAGTTGCTGCTCGGCCGTGGCTTCCGCTTCGGCGCGGGCCTGTTCGGCCTGGGCCAGGCGGGTCCGTGCGAGTTCGTCCGCGTCGGTCCGGGCGTGCGTGGACTGCTCCGCGCGGGACTCCGACTGGGAGAGGGACTGCGTGAGTTGCTCCGCCCGGGCCTGGGCCTGGGTCAGCGCCTGCGTGAGCTGCTCGATGCGCGCCTGGGCCTCGGTGCTCGCGTGGGTGGATTGCTCCGCGCGCGCTTCGACTTCGGTGCGTGCCTGCGCGAGATGATCAGCGCGGGCTTCCGCTTCCGTGCATGCCTGCGTGAGTCGCTCGATGCGCGACTCGGCTTCAGTGCCTGCCTGCGTGAGCTGCTCGATGCGCGACTCGGCTTCGGTGCTTGCTTGCGTGAGCTGCTCGATGCGGGCTTCGGCTTCGGTGCGTGCTTGCGCGAGCTGATCCGCGCGGGCTTCCGCTTCAGTGTGGGCCTGCGTGAGCTGCTCGATGCGAGCCTGGGCCTGCGTGAGCTGGTCCTCGCGGCTCCCCGAGTTGGCCTGGAGCTGCTGGAGTTGCTCCGCTCGGGCCTCTGCTTCGGCCCGTGCCTGCTCCAACTGCTCGGCGGTCTTCTTCGCTTTGGCGTTGAGCTGTTCTTCGCGGGCCTCTGCCTCGGCCCGTGCCTGCTTCAGCTGCTCGGTGTTGGCGTCGCGGGCCTTTTCGGCTTCGGTGGCTCGCGCTTCGGCCTGCTTCAGGGCCTGCGTCAGTTGCTCCACGCGGGCTTCCGCCTGGAGCAGGGCTTCGGCGGGCTGCGCGGCCTTCGCTTCGGCTCGCTGGCGAGCCTGCTTGAGCTGCTCCATCCGGGCGTTGACCTGGCTCAAGGTCTCCGCGAAGCGCGCCTCGTTCTGCAGCCTCGCCGCATCGGCGTCTTCCACTCGGGCCTGGGCTTCGGCCAGGGCTTCTTCGGCCTTCGCGGCCCGGGCTTCCGCCTGGGCCAGGGCTTCGGCGTTCTGTTCCGCGGTGGCTTCCGCGGCGGCTCGGGCCTCCTCGGCTTGCGTGGCGCGGCTTTCGGCCTGGCTCACCGCCTGGGCGGACTGCCTTGCCTTGGCTTCGCCCTGGAGCAGCACCTGCGCCAGTTGCTGCGCCCGGGCCTCCACCTGCGCCAAGGCCTGCGCGGACTGCTTCGCCTTCGCCTCGGATTGCGCCAGCGCCTGCGTGGCCTGCTGCACCCGCGTCTCCGCCTGGGCCAGCGCCTGCGCGGAGTGCTTCGACTTCGCTTCGGACTCGGCCAGCGACTGGGCCAGCTGGTGCGCACGCACCTCCACCAGGGACAGCGCCTGCGCGGAGTGCTTCACCTTCGCTTCGGCGGTCGTGCGGGCCTTCGCCTCCGCTTCGGCACGGGCTTCCGCCTCGGCACGCCGCGCATCCAGGTTCGCACGGAGCGCGGCGTCCTCGGTGTCGCGGCTCTCCGCCTGGTCGGAGTCGGATTGCGCTCGCTGACGCGCATCCTCGCGCGCCCTGGATTCGGCTTCCGCCCGGGCTTCGGCCGCGATTCTTGCTTCGGTCTCGGCTTCGAGCCGCGCTTCCACGTCCGTGCGTGCGGCCTGCTCCAGCTCGGCGCGGGCTTCGGCCTCCTCGCGCGTCTGCGCTTCCTGATGGGCTCGGAGCTCGGCCTCCTCGCGCGCCTGGACCTCCGTGGCGAGCCGCTTCTCGAGTTCGACGAGCTCGAGCCGGGCCATCTCCGCGAGGGCTTCGGCTTCGCGGCGGTCGCGCGCCTCGGCTTCCGCGCGAGCTTCGGCCTCCACCCGGCCTCCGGCTTCGGACGCGAGCCGCGCTTCGACCTCCGCGAGGGCCTCCGTCGCCGACTCGGCCCGGACTTCCGAGGCCTCATGCGCCGCCGAGGCCTGCTTCAACAGGGACTCGGCTCGGGCGCGGGCGTGGACCTCCGCTTCGGCCCTCACCTCCACGGCGCTCCGGGCCTCTACCTCCGCGTCCGCTTCGAGCCGCGCGTCTTCGCGTGCCCGCTCTTCGCTCGCGATGCGATCTTCCAGCTCCACGCGGAGCGACTGCTCCGATTCGGCCAGGGCTTCCGCGTCCGCGGCCCGGGCCTCCGCCTCCTCGATGGCGGCGTGGGCCAGCGCCAGCTCTTCGCGCAGCGATTCCAGCTCCGCGGCGAGATCCGATGACGGCTCGGCTGCGTCCGTGCGCGCGGGTGCGGGGGACTCCTGCTCCTGGGTGCGCGTCTTGTTCGCCCGCTGCAGGCCTCCGGGCACCTGCAGCGGCGACGACGGCGCCTGGGCTTCCGCGCGCGACGACGCACCGACGGCATCCGCGGCACCGGCGCGCGGATTCGCGGAGGAGCCGGCTGGCGTCGCCGCATCCCCTGCTCTTGCCGCGACAACAGGACCGGACTCATTGCCCGGACGCGTGGACGTGCCACCTGTCGCCGCACCGGACTTGTCGCTCAGGCCCGCGGCGCTGCCACCCGCGCCTGTTGCATCGCCCGGGTTCGCGGACGAGACGCTCACGCTCGCCACGACGCCCGCGCTGCTCTTGCCCGATGAGCGCAGCGGGACACGGGCCGCGACACGCAGCGGCCTCTCGGTGTTCACGCGAGGCGAGGTGCTGTCCGCCGTTCCTCCATCGCGCGACTCCGTGGCCTCATCCGGACGCGAGGCCGCCTTGCCCGACTTCGCGTCATCAATCTTCGCGCGTGCCGCAGCCGCCGGGCTCGCGGGGCCCGAAGGCTCCGCCCACTGGAGGGGCCTGGCCCCCTCCGTCTTCGCCTCCTCGACGGTCTCGGAATCGAACCAGTCCGACCCCACCGGCTTCGCGTCGTCCGAGGAGGACTCATCCCCCCGCTCTCGCGCATCGGCGGAGGCCTTGAGCTCCGCCTCCAGCACGTCCCAGTTCGACAGGCCCGCCGCCGCCAACTCCTCCGCGGTCGGCTCCGAGGGCGCGTCCTCCTGCGACTCACCCGCCGCCGCGGCCCGCTCCTCCGCCGCCACGTCGTCCGCGACCGAACCGAAGTCCGTCTCGTCGGAGTCGTCCACGCCGCCCGGAGGCGCACGCGTCTCCAGCTCCGGATCCGGCTCCAGTTCCTTCCACGCCAGCGGCGCGGAGCCCTCCGGATCCGACGCCTTCGCCGCCCCGCCGTCCTCGTCCGAGTCGACGTCGAAGAACCCCTCGTCCCCCAGCTTCGGCGCGGACTTCACCGGCTTCAGCCCCGGAGGGGTGAGTGGCTCCTCACGGAACGCGAGCCGCCCCTCCGCGAGCGCCTCTTCCTCACCCTCCTCGTTCGGGAACGGGAAGCGCAACGTGGTGCGCGCTTCCGGTGGACGGCCCTCGAGCGCATCCTCGGCGTTCGGCGGCTCCGCGTCCCACTCGGAGCCGATGCTCGCGTCCGGATCCTCCTCGCCCCACGCTTCGCCGGAGTCACCCTCCTCCGCCGACCCCGTCCACTGCGACTTCGTGCCCACCGACAGCGCGGAGTCGATGGAGGCGATCGCCTCCGTCTCCACTTCCAGGTGCGCCTGCTCCAGCGCGGCGTTCATCGCCAGGTGCGTGCTGCGCTCACGCTGCTGGTGCACGGCGTGCGCGCTGCGCTCCTCGCGCGTCATCGCCGCCACTTCCCAGTCCGTCTGGTTCAGCGGCGCCAGGTCCCCGAACAGCGCGTTCGCCAGCGCGGGGTCCCCGCCCACCGAACGCGGCGACGTCACGTGCCAGGCCTCGTCCACCGGGGCGCTCCCCTTCGGCGGCTCGCTCAGCGTCCGGTTCTCCACCACGCGCCAACCATCCGCCTCCGCCGGCGCGCGGATCAACGTGTCCACCAGCGTCACGAAGCTCGGCCCGTCCAGGGGCAGCGGCGCCACCGGCGCGCTGAAGCCTTCGATGGGCTCACTCAGCAGCAGCACCCGCGCCTTGTGGCCATCCGGGTGCTGCACCAGCTCTTCCAACACCACGCGCCCGCGGTCGCTCTCCACGCTCGGCGCGAGCACGATGAGCTCCGGCAGGTGATGCCCGAAAGCAATGAGCGCGTCCGCGGCGGAAGTCGCGAGGATGACCTCGTGCCCTTCGCGGGACAGCAGTCGCCGGACGGCGGCGATGGTGGCGATGTCGTCGTGTACGAGGAGGACCGAGGCGCCCATGGGGGAGCCAGGGAGTCTACAGCATGGCCCCGGGATCCACGTCGATCACGACCTTCACTCCGTTGGGCACATCCGCCAACGCCGCCTCCAACCGGGCGAGCAATGGGGCGAGCGCCGCATGCGTCGGCGCCTTCAGGAGCAGCTGCCAGCGCGTCTTGCCCCGGATGCGGGCGATGGGCGCCAGGGCCGGCCCCAGCAGGCGCACCCCCGCCGACGCCGGTGGCATGTGCCGTCCCACCAGGTTCCCCAGGAACCGAGCCACACCCGCGGTCTGCTCCGGGTGCTCGCCCTCCAGCCGGACGGACGCCATGCGCGCGAAGGGCGGATAGGCCAGCGCCTTGCGCCACTCCAGCTCCTGCTTGGAGAACCCGTCGAAGTCGTGCGCCAGCATCCGCTTCACCGGCTCCGCGTCCGGGTTGTAGGTCTGCACCAACACCCGCCCCGGGTCCTTCCCGCGTCCCGCGCGCCCCGCCACCTGGGTCAACAGGTGGAAGGTCCGCTCAGCGGCTCGGAAATCGGGAATCGCCAGGGAGGTGTCCGCCATCACCACGCACACCAGCGTCACGCCCGGGAAGTCGTGCCCCTTGGCCACCATCTGGGTGCCCACCAGCACGTCGAGCTCCCGCCGCGCGAAGGACGCCAGCAGCTCCGTCAGCTTCTCCGCGCTCGTCGCGGAGTCGCGGTCCAGCCGCGCTACGCGTGCGTGTGGCATCCGCTCCAGGACCTCCGCTTCCACGCGCTCCGTGCCGATGCCGAGCTTGAGCAGCGGGCCGGTGCACTCGCGGCAGCTGTCCGGGACCGGGAAGGCCACGCCGCAGTAGTGGCACACCACCCGGTTCTGCGAGCGGTGGTGCGTCATGCACACGTCGCAGTCCTGGCACTTGAGCGACAGGCCGCACACCTCGCACAGGAGGATGGTGCTGTGGCCGCGGCGGTTGAGGAACAGGATGACCTGCTGCCCCTTGGCCACCGTCTCCTCCATGGCCTGGAGCATCTGCGGGCTGAGGATGGGCGCCTCTTCCGTCACCTGGCCCTCGCGCGGACGCTCCACGCGCAGGTCCACCAGGCTGATGGTGGGCATGGGCCGGTCGTCCACGCGGTTCTTCAGCTCGATGAGCTTGTAGCGGCCGGAGCGCGTGTTCTGGAGCGTCTCCAGTGAAGGCGTCGCCGAGCCCAGCACCACCACCGCGCTGGCCTGCTTGCCGCGCACCACCGCCAGGTCGCGCGCCTGGTAGCGCAGCTTCTCGTCCTGCTTGAAGGACGGGTCGTGCTCCTCGTCCACGACGATGAGCCCCAGGTTCTCCACCGGCGCGAACACCGCCGAGCGCACGCCCACGGCGATCTTCACCGTGCCCTTGCGCAACGCCTGCCAGTGGAACAGCCGCTCGCGGTCCTTCAGCCCCGAGTGCAGCACCGCCACGTCGCCGCCGAAGCGGCTGCGGAAGCGCCCCACCAGCTGCGGCGTGAGCGCGATTTCCGGCACCAGCACCAGGCTGCCCAGGCCGCGCGCGAGCGTGTGCTCCACCGCGCGCAGGTACACCTCCGTCTTGCCGCTGCCGGTGACGCCGTGCAGGAGGTACGGCTGGAAGCCGCCCGCGTCGACGGCGCCCTGGAGTTCCTTCACCGCCAGGGCCTGCTCCGGGGTGAGGCGGTCCGGGCGGTTCTGCACCAGGCCCTCGCGCACGCCGGGCTGCAGCGTCACCTCCACCCACTTCACGAACTTGCGCGTCGCCAGCTTCTTCAGCGTCTCGCGCGCGCCGGGGATGGCGTGCGTCACCTCGTCCAGCGGCGCGCGCCCGCCCACCGCCAGGAGGTACTGGAGCACGGCGGCCTGCGCCGGAGCGCGGGCCAGTTGGGGCGGCACCTCCTCGACGAGAGCCTCCACGAAGAACTGGATGTCCGGCCTGGCTTCCTTCTCATCCACCGCGGTGGAGAGGCCCGGCGGCAGCGCGCCGCGAATGACCTCGCCCAGCGGATAGCGGTAGTGCTCCGCGGTGAAGCGCAGGAGCGCGATGAGGTCCTTGGGCAGGGACGGCGAGTCCTCCAGCACGCGCTGGATGGGCTTGAGCCGCACGCCGCCTTCCACCGGTGCGTTGGCGGGCCCCAGGTAGAAGCCCAGCGCCATGCCCCGGCCGAAGGGCACGAGCACGCGCTGGCCCGGGGCGAGGTTGCCCGCGAGCGCCTCCGGCACCAGGTAGGTGAACTCCCCGCGCACGGGACGGCCCACGGCGACAGAGGCAAGTTGGGCGGGAGTGGCGCTCACGACGGGGCGCACTGTAGCGGCGTGCTCCCGCTGCGACACTTCCCTTCCCACATCCGTACGCCGCGTCCGCAACGGAATGGAACCGCGAGAGGGGGCCTCTGCCTGTGCCCGAGGAAAACCACCCAGCGCGAAGTGCTCTTGCTCCATGACCGACCTCTTGCCGCCAGCATCCCCGGCCCGCCCGTCCTGCACCCGGGATCCACTGTGCCCCGGGCGTCTGACATCCCCGGTGCCCTGGAAGCACGAAGGGCCCCTCCCGACCCTGGAAGACAGGGTGCGGAAGAGGCCCGGGTGGCCTGCGCGAATGAGGGGCGTGCGGGCGGGCTAGCGGCCGGCGGACTTCTTCACGGACGGGCGGTTGGACACGCGGTCCCACCAGGCCATCACGTTCTTGTACGGGGCCACGGTGTCCTTCTCCCCCATGGCGAAGAGGTACTCCATGTACGGCGCGAAGCAGACCTCGGCGAGCGTGAAGTCATTGCCCGCCAGGTACGGCCGGGTCGCCAGCGCCGCGTCGAGGACCTCCAGCGGACGCTTCAGGCCCTCGCGGCCCTTGGCGACGTTCTCCTCGTTGTTGGTGCCCCGGAAGCGCTCCATGACGATCTTCATCGCCGGGCCGGAGAAGTAGGACTGCTCCACGCCGATGAACTGCTCCATCAGCGCGTAGGCCTTGGGGTCCGCGGGCGTCAGCGACGGGCCCGGCAGGGTGCGGTCCAGGAAGCGGCTGATGGCGCGCGACTCGTACATGACGAAGCCGTCGTCCAGCTCCAGCGCGGGCACCACGCCAAAGGGCTGGCGGGCGATGTGCGCGGGCGTCTTCTGCTCGTGCTTCATCAGGTCGATGTTGATGAACTCGACCTCGTGGCCCTTCTCCGCCAGGACGTTGAGGACCTTGCGGGTACACGTGCTCATCGGGTTGCCATGGAGCTTCATGCGAATCGCCTCCGAGCCAAGAACCGGGGAAATCCCGGTCCTGGAACGGGCGGGACTTTCACCGTGAGTCCCGCCCATCGCAAGCGAATCGAAGCGGACCGCTACTTGAAGAGCGTGTCCGGCACGGCCGAGCGGTTGTCCGCCTTGAGGGCGGTGAAGCGCACCACGCGCTGGCCCGCCTTCCACACCTCCACCGTGCGGGGCATCCAGTCGCCGGTGGCCGGCGAGGCGTAATCCAGGAAGCGCACGTCCCAGGCCGCCCCGGACGCGTCCGAGTAGCGCAGACGCGCGGGCCGGAAGGCGTCCTTGTAGACCCAGAACTGGGGCTTGCCCTCCGCGGGGTCTCCCAGGACGAAGGCCACCTCACCGCCGAAGCGCGCGAGCGACGTCACCTTCGTGTTGATGCCCAGCCCCTGGAGCCAGGCCTCCTGGGCGAGCTTGGTGTCCTGCACGCTGCCCGCGTCCTGCGCGAGGATGGCGCACACCTGGGCCACCAGCACGGAGATGGCGGGCAGCTCCTTGCCCTCCACGCGCTTCTTGCCGGAGACCTGCACGGTGGAGGACTTGAGGCTGCTGTCCGGAGAGCTCGCGTCGAAGCGGCAGCGGCCCGGAATCTTCGCGGACAGCACGCCGTCACCCTGGAGCTCCGGGCGGTCCGTGGGGACGTTGAGGGCGGCCCCCGCTTCCGCCACGCCCGTGGAGGAGAAGATGACGGAGCCTTCCACGCGGAAGGCAGACAGGCGCTTCTCCTCCCGCGCGTTGGCCATGCGCCGCAGGATGGAGCCGCCGGGCAGCACGTAGGCGCCGGCGGCGAGGGACACGAGGACTGCGGATACGGCGATGAGACGCTTCACGGCTTCTCCGTCTTGACGACCTCGCGCAGGTACTCCAGGAGCCCTCCGCGCAGGTCGGGGCGCTTGAGCGCATAGGCGATGTTCGCCTTGAGGTAACCCACCTTGTCACCGGCGTCGTAGCGCTGGCCCTGGAACTTGTAGCCCAGCAGACCTTCGGTCTTCTGGAGCGTGGCCAGGCCGTCCGTGAGCTGGATTTCCCCGCCCACGCCCGTGGTCTGCTTCTCCAGGATGGGGAAGATGGACGGGGGCAGCACGTAGCGGCCAATCACCGCCAGGTTCGACGGGGCGGTGCCCTTCTTGGGCTTCTCCACCACGTGGTCGATTTGGATGACGCCGTTGCCCAGGTCCTTGCCCGCGGCGATGCCGTACATGTGCGTCTCGCTGTCCGGAACCTCCATCAGCGCGATGACGGCCTTCTGGTGCTGCTGGTAGATGCGCGCGAGTTGGCCGATGCCCGGATCCTCCGAGTCGATCATGTCGTCGCCCAGGAGGACGCCGAAGGGCTCGTCGCCGATGACGCTCTTGGCGCACAGCACCGCGTGGCCCAGGCCGAGCGGCTCCTTCTGACGCACGCTGATGATGCGCACCAGGTTCGCGATGGCGCGCATCCGGTCCGCGTCCGCCGTCTTCCCGCGCGCGCGCATCGTGGTCTCCAGTTCGAACGCGATGTCGAAGTGGTCCTCGATGGCGCCCTTGCCGCGGCCGTTGATGACGACGACGTCCTCCATGCCGGCCTTCACCGCCTCCTCCACGATGTACTGGAGGGTGGGCGTGTCGACGATGGGCAGCATCTCCTTCGGCACGGCCTTGGTGGCCGGGAGGAAACGGGTGCCCAGGCCGGCGGCGGGGATGACGCACTTGCGGATGAGCTTCGCTGCCTTCGTGTCAGGAGAGGACATGGGGCGGGGAATCTATTGGTGGCCCAGAACCCCAGCAAGCCGGATAGATTCCCCGGTGCCATGCCGCTCCGTGCCATCGCCGCCGCCCTGTCGTTGACGCTCTCCGTGGTCCCCTCCTTCGCCCGAGCCGCCACGACCGAACGGGCCGATGAGCTGCGCAACATCGCGAGTGCCCGGTCCCTGGGCATGGGCGGCGCCTACCGGGCCACCGGCATGGGTGCGGATGCACTCCTGGGCAATCCGGCGGCGATGGCGCTGTACCCGGCCTACCGCATCGAGGGTACGGGTGCGTACGACCCACGCAACAAGGAGGGCTTCCTGGGCCTCAGCCTGGCGGACTCCAGCAGCGGCCGGCTGGCGCTGGGCGTGGACTACCACTGGCTTTCGCTGGGACGTGGCGGAGGGCGTACGTCCGCGAACCTGAGCACGCTGGGCGCGGCGTTGCCCCTGGGGCAGTCGCTGCTCATCGGCCTGTCGGGGCACTACCTGCGGCTGAATGGCCAGTCGCGCTTCGCCAACTCCATCACGATGGACGCGGGCATCCTCGTGCGGCTGAGCGAGCAGCTGTCGCTGGGCGTGTCGGGGAACAACCTCATCGACACGGACAACGTGGAGCTGACGCGCTACTTCTCCGCGCACGCGGCCTACGTGGGGCAGGCGGTGGTGGTGGCGTTCGACATGCGCGGGGACTTCGAGACGCGCGACTCGACGGTGCTCACGTACAACACCGGCGCGGAGTACGTCTTCGACCAGACGATTCCGCTGCGCGTGGGCTACACGTACGACGGCTTCCAGAAGATATCGCGCGTGACGGTGGGCGCGGGCTTCCTGTCGCCCGGCGGCGGCGGCTTGGACCTGGCGTACGAGCACGACCTGGGCGGGCTGAACGGGCGCGTGCTGTCGCTCACGCTGCGGCTGCTGGTGAACTGAGGCGCTTCCAGGCGAAGCCGCTCTAACGTCCGCGGCCCGCTTCGGCGGCGTCGCGCAGGGCGAGGTAGCGCTCGGAGGCGGCGAAGCGGACCAGCTCCTCCAGCTCTGAATCGTTGGGGCGGCGGGCCCGGAGCACGGTGAGCGAGGGCCCGGGGCCTCCGCAGGCGACGAGCCCCGCGCGGTTGGCGGAGTCGCGCGCGGCGGCGACGAGCAGGTTCGCGTCGAAGTCTCGGGTGCCGGGCTCCATCAGCAGGGCGGCGCGCTCCAGGGCCCTGGGGGACAGGGACTCGCGCACCACGCGAGCGTCGTCGCCAGCGTCCTTGGGGTTCTTGAGGACGGAGGACAACAGTGCGAGCGCGCGCAGCAGGTGGTCCTTGCGCAGGGCGCGCAGGGCGAGCAGGTCCGGTGACAGCGAGAACAGCGCGCGGCCGGCGTGGAAGCGCAGCTCGGCGTTGGTGGGGGGCTGCTGCACGAGCTGCCGGCCCACGACGAGGCGCGGGGCGGAGGTGTGCAGCGGGGTGATGTTGGCGCTGTCGTCGTCGCCCGCGACGAGCTCCGGCAGGGGCACGCCCAGCAGGCGCGCGGTGCTGTTCAGTGCGTCGAGCACTGCGGCTGCGCCCGGGCCAGAGGAGGCGCGCAGGGGCTCCGTGGTGTTGGCGATGCGAGCGGGCGACGGGAACAGCCGGCACAGCGCGATGCCCACGCACGCGAGCAGCTCCCCGGACGGGGTGCGCAGGCCTGGGTGGCGCAGGCCGGCACGCTCCTGGTTGGTGAGGGGCGCGCGCAGTACGCGGGGCGCGGGGACTTCGCGGCCCTCCAGTGCGTCGGCGAGCTCGCGCATGAGCGCGGCGCGGGTGGAGTCGCCGCGCTGGTCGAAGTGGTCCACGAGGCCGCGGTAGGGCTTCGGGTCGAGCGGGCTCTCGCGCACGAGCTTGAAGACGATGGGCTCCGCGGAGGTGGAGTCCGCGGGGGGCTCGACGTCCGGGACGGCGGCGGGCGTCTCGCGGGTCTCGGTGGAGCCGACGGTGGGGCGGCCACTGGCCTGGGGACGCGTGGGGGCGGGGCCGGAGACGGTGCCTTCGGGACGGCCGGCGCGGTGGATGCGGCGCACCGGGTCCATGCGGCCAGGAGGCGCTTCCCACGCGATGACGCTCGTGGCCTCCACGGGCCCGGCGCCGAGCTCCTGGGCGTCCTCGTCTTCGTCCTCCGAGGGAATCTGGCTGAGGAGCGGGATGTCGGGCGGAGCTTCGGGAGCGCCGCGGCCCTTCGCGGGAGGGACGACGGAGCGCGAGGCTCCGGCCATGGCGCGCGGCGCGGGGGCTGGAGGTTCCACGCCACTGGCGGACAGCGGCGCGCGGGGGGCGGCGGGGGGCTCCACGCCGCTGGCGGATAGAGGGACCCGGGGCGCGTGTCCGGCGCGCGGGGCGCGTTCCACGCGGGACGGGGCTTCGCGGACCTGCGTGCCCGCGTTCTTGGAGGAGCGGGCGTGGTCCTCGGGGGTGGGCGCGGCGGTGGCGGCCTTGCGCGACGCTGGGGCTTCGGGCTCCGCGTCCGGCGGGAGCGATGCTCCGAAGGCCGTGGTCATTTCGCGCGGAGGCGCCGTGGCGGCTCGCGGCTTGCGGTCGGGCGCGGAGGCTGCGGCGTCCGGTGTCGGGCCGGGTTCCTGGGCCGAGCCGCCGCGAGACGGCTTCGCGGCCCGAGACATGCCGCTGGGAGCGGGGGCGGACTCCGCGAGGGAGACAGGGCTCTCCGCTGGCGCCTTCGCGGCGCGACGAGGGGGCTCCGCTTCTTGCGATGTGCTCGCGACCGAGACGTGACGGCCGGACGGCGCCTTCGGCTGGCGCGTGGCGTCCGCGCTGGATGCCGTTGCACCTACGGGAGCGTGACGACCGGACGGAGTCTTCGGCTGGCGCGTGGCGTCCGCGCCCGGCGCTGAGCTACCAACCGGCGCGTGGCTGCCGGACTGGACCTTCGACTGGCGTGCGACTTCCGTAGGGACCGGTGCGGTTCCTACCGGCGCATGACGTCCCGAGGGCGCCTTGGGTTGCCGAGGTGCTTCCGTGGAGGACGATGCGGCGCCTACTGGAGCGTGACGTCCCGAAGGGGCCTTGGGCGGGAGGTCGACCTCCGCGCCCGGCACGGTGTCCGCGAGGGAGACAGGGCTTCCCACCGGAGCCTTCCCGGATGCGGGGCGACGCTGCGCTTCTGTTCCCTGGGCGGTGTCTCCTACCGACGCGTGCCGTCCTGACGGAGCCTTGGCGGCGCTCGCGACCGGAGCATGGCTTCCCGAGGGGGCCTTCCCAGGCTGCGATGCGGATGGAGACGCTCCCGCGCCTCGCTCTGACTCCTTCCGCGACGCGCGCTCAGCCGTGTCACTCCGAGCCCCCGCGCGCCCTCGCTTCTTGTTGCCAGGAGCCGCTTCGAGTTCCTCGCCCGCCGTGTTCGTCGAGCCGACTTGCGCTCCCGCGTTGCCGCGTCCCTTACGCGAAGCCGCGCTGGCTCCTGAAGCCCCGGCCGAACGCTTCTCCGATGCGTTGGCGGACGCGGCCTCCTCCGCCTGGAGCAGCGACGGGACATCCGTGTTGGATGTCACCTCGTCGGACAGGTCCTTGCGCTGTTTCGCAGCAGGCACCCGGCCCGTGGCGACCGGCGGAGCGACGAGCACCGACGGCGGCGGCACCCCGCCAGCCTGCGAGGACGCCGGACGCGTGGGCTCCGGCGACGGCGGACGGGCGCGCTGCTCGCGGGACTTGCGCAGACTGTCGGCGCGGCGCGCGTAGAGGCGGGCCTTCTCGGTGTTGTTCAGCACCTCGCGGCAGAAGAGCGCGAGCCGCTCCCACGTGTGCTGTCGCTCCTCGTCCTCCTCCGTCGCGGTGGCCGCGTTCTCCAGCGCCCAGGCGGCTTCGCCAAATTGCTCGCGCTCGGTGCAGCGGTCGGCGAGCAGCAGCCAGGCTTCCTTGTGCCCCGGCTCGAAGCGCACGGCCTGGCGCAGCTCCGCCAGGGCCGCGCCCGCGTCGCCCATCGCCTCCAGTGTGGCGATGCGCTCCAGGTGCGCCTTGCGCGCGGCCGGCCCCCGAGGCTCGCGGGCGAGCTGCGCGTGCAGCAACGCACTCAGCGCGGGCAGGTCTCCCAGGCGGCGCGCGAGCGCCAGCAGGTGCTCCCGGGGTTGCTCATTGTCCGGGCTCTCCGCGAGCACTTCCGCCCAGGCCCACTGCGCGATGCGCAGGTCTCCCAGGGACTCCTCCGCGGTCTTCGCGAGCACCCGCAGCGCCTCCAGGCGATCCGGCGCGCGGCGCGGCGCGGCGGCACAGGCGGCGCGCAGCCGCTCGACCTGGGCGAAGCGCTCGTCGTCGGAGACGCTGCGCACCAGCCCCGCGAGCACGGGCAGCATTCCGGCCACGAGCGCATCCGCCGCCTCGAAGTCCTCGCGCGCCTTCGCGGGGTTGCCCATGTTCAGCTGCCGCTCGCCTCGAGTCAGCAGGGCCACGGCGCGGGCCCGCGAGGTCCTCGCCCGGGAGATCGCGTCATCGAGCGCACGGCGCACGAGCGAGGCGTCCTCCCGCTGCGACAACAGCCGGACCTGTTCACGCAACGCGGTGCGCTCACCGGTCAGCTCGACGATCTCCCGGTACATGCGCGCGGCGCCCGCGGAGTCCTGGAGCTCGTTCTCCATCACCTCCGCGAGCCGAGTGAGGGCTTCGGCGCGCTCGGGTGCGTCCTTCGCGCGGTCCGCGCGCTTGAGGTACAGCTGGGCCAGTTCGCGCCAGGCACTGCGCGCGATGAGCTGGGCCTCCTGACGCTGGGACTGGGCCCGCTCCGAGCCCTCGTCCGCGGTGCGTGCCGAAGCAGGTGCATCCGAAGCCGGGGACTCGGAGGGCTTCACCGAGGGGACGCGCGTGGAGTCGCGCCGGGGCGCGGCGGGGGCGGCCTGCGCGGTGGAATCCGCCTGCGGGAAGACGACTTCCGAAGTCGATTCCTCCTCGTCGAACGCGGGCTTCGAAGTGGCGGGGACCAGCACGGAAGCCCGTCGCGGAGCGGATGGCTTCCCATCACGGGACTGCGTTGACGCGGAAGCGCCCTTCTCCGCTTCGGCACGCTCGGGCGGGATGATCTCCGAGGTCGCCTCGTCGTCGTCGAACGCCATCGCTGGCGCACCCGGCACCAGCACCGCGACAGGCGAACGCGACTCCATCCGCTCCGATGCCGACGCGTCAGGAGCGGAGGTCTTCGAGGGTGCCGCCGTTATCGCAGCCGGGGTCTCCTCGGATGGATTCCGTGGCGCGGGCTTTTCGTCGAGTGCGGCATCGGCAGGCGGCGCGTCCTCGAGCTTCTTGCCGAAGACCTGCGTCGACTCGAATACCGGCGAGGCGGGTGGCGCGGCAGCAGGCGTCGACACCTCAACCTTCTCATCGGGTGTCCGCACCGCATCCGACGACGACGCTTCGGTCGTCGACGCAACGGCCTTCACTTCGGACGCTGCCGCCGTGTCCGGGAGCAGTGGCGTCTGCGTCTCACTCGAGGATGCTGCTCCACCGACGTGCTCGGCAGCCTCCGCTGACGACGGTGCCGTTTCGATGCGCTCAGGCGCCTTTGCCGAGCCCGACAACATCAATGCGCTCAACGCCGCGATGACGTGATCAGGCACGGTCGCGGAGGGCGGTGCACTTGACGGTGCGACGACGGACGCGGACGAATCCGAGGCGTTCCCTGACGACGAAGCGTTCGATTCGCCAGCAGCGCTCTCCACCCGTGGCGCTTCATCCACGGCCGACGATGCACCCGAGGCCGCAGCGGCTGACGCCGGAATGTCAGACGCCCCCACGACCGCGGCGCCAGGGCGCACCGTGTCCGGTGCCTCCTCGCCAGCCTCCTGCTCGACGACCACCGGCTCCGGAACGGTCCTCGCGCCCCTCGGCGGCGTCACCACCCGGGCCTTGCCCGGCCCGTCGTCATCCCAGGGGAACTCCGGCCCTCGCGACGCCGGCCGTGCCTGTTCCGCCCACTCACCCAGCGGGACCTGCACCGTGGCGGCCCGGGGAGCCCACGCTGGCGCGGCCGGCACCGAAACCACCGGCATCTCCACCACCGTGTTGCCCAGCTCTGGATCCGACAGCGCCAGCGCGGACACCTCCACGGTCTTCGTCCGGGACTCCTCGTCCTCCGCCAGGAGCTGCGGCGACGGCACCGACTTCGCCTTCGCCACCCGCTCGCGCAGCACGTCGAGCACGAAGCGGGCCCTGGCGTCGTCGGGCGCGTCCATCAACAACCCGTTGAGCACCGCCGCGGCGCGCGCTTCCTGTCCCGTGCGCCGCAACACCCGCGACAGCTGACGGCGGACCTCGCGGCGCACCTCGCCCCGCTCCGTCACCATCGCCGCGTCCAGCAGGGTGATGACCGCGCGCTCCGTGCCCGCCTTCAGCGCGCACCGGACCAGCACCGCCGCGAGCCGGGGCGTCATCGGAAGAGAACGGCTGGCGGACACCAGGCCGGAATACGCCCGCGCCGCCTGCCCCTCCTGGAGCAGCCGAGCAGCGTCCCGGCAGATCCGGGCCACCGCGCCTCGCACGTCCTCTCCTCGCGAGCCCAGCTCCGGTCCGCGAAGGGAGGGCTCCGGCGTCCGTGGGCCCTTGCCGTGTCTCCCGCCACCCATGAAGCCCCCAGTCTACACACGATGCGCGCGACGGGGGCATCCTGTCCGCCAGCACAGGGCCCGGGTTTTCCAGGTTCTCAGGACGCGTCCGCGGCCACGATGGGCCCCTCCGGAATGCGCACGCCCGCCGACTCGAAGAACGCCCGCATGTCGTCCGGCACCGGCGCCTCCAACCGCAGCGGCTGGCCCGTGCGCGGATGCCCCAGCTCCAGCGCGTGCGCGTGCAGCAGGCAACGCGGCGCCATCAGGCCCCCCGCGCTCCCCTCGCCGCCATAGCGCGAGTCCCCCAGGATGGGGTGCTCCAGCGCCGTCAGGTGCGCCCGGAGCTGGTGCGTGCGGCCCGTCCGGGGCAGCAGCTCCACCAGGCTGAACGCCTCCCCCGCGAACAGCGTCCGGTAGTCCGTCCACGCGGGCACGCCATTGGCCGCGCGGGTCGCCCGCCAGCGCCCCGGCCTCGACGGGTCCTTCGACAGGGGCAGGTCCACCGTACCGCCCGCCGGAAGTCCCGGACCCGTCGCCGCGAGGTACCGCTTGCGCGCGGTGCCCTCCCGGAACGCCTCGGCCAGCGCGGAGGTGGCGGCGGCCGTCTTGCCGAACACCGTCACCCCGGAGGTCTCCCGGTCCAACCGGTGCACCAACCCCGCCTGCCGACCCAGGTACTCACTCACCAGGTCCACCAGGCTTCCGCCCACGCGGCCTTCCGTGGGCTGCGCGTTCAGGCCCGCGGGCTTGTCCACCGCGATGACGTCCGCGTCCTCGAACAGCACGCGCAGGGGGACCGTGGGCTTCGGGACCTCCAGCGGGCTCTGCCCTGCCTCCTCCAGCACCACCGTCACCACCTGCGCGGCCTGGAGCTTCACGGCCCCGTCCCGCGCGCGCCGCCCCGCCACGTACACGGCGCCCACGTCCACCAGCCGCCGCACGTCCGCCACCGGCAGCGCCAGCTCCGCCGCCACCGCCTCCACCAGGGCCCGCCCCACGTGCGCCCCTTCCGCCCGGAACGTCCGGCGCTTCATCGCGCGCCGCCCCTTTCGAGGAGGGACTCCAGGGGGGCATGCGGCCGGGCAACGAAGGCAGAGGACATGGCGAGACACTCTATGCGCGTGCTCCCTGCCGTGACGCGGGCTTCCTGTTACCTTCCGCGCCGCCATGGACCGCCCCCTGCTCTCCGTCCGGTCGCGGCTGGATGATTTCCTCGCCGAGCTGGCCACCCTCCAGTACCGCTACGGCGCCGGACTCTCCCCGGACCTCCCTGTCGCACGCCTCTACGCATCCTTCCCGGAGCTGTCCTCGCCGGAGACCTTCGCCGCCGCCAACGAGGCGCTCGCCCGTGCGCAAGGCAAGGACGACCCCGTCGCCGTCCGCCGCATCCGGCTGGTGCGCGAGCTCATCGCCACCCAGGTGGAGGAGTCGCTCGCCCTGCCCGCGGCGGACGCCGTCGTCGCGTTGGAGGCCCGCTCCCACATCCCCGCGGACGACACGACGCTGTCCCTCGCCCAGGCCCTGTCCCAGATTCCGCGCGAGTCCAACCGCTCCCGCCGCGCCCTCCTGGAGCGCGGCGCCGGCAACTTCCTCTGGGACCACCGGGGTCCCTATGGAGACCGGCGCGACGCCACCCTCCAGGCCGCGGAGGTGCTGGGCTTCCCCGACTACCCCTCGCTGCGCCAGGACGTCACCGGCATCGACGCGGGCAAGCTGGCCGAGGCCGCGGAGGAGACCCTCAAGCGCACCGAGGACGCCTACCGCGACGTGCTGGCCTACGTGCTGCGCAAGCTGGAGCCCACCCTGCGCCCGCTGCCCGGCGGCGAGGCGCGGCGCCATGACGTGCAGCACGCCCTGCGCGCCCCGTGGATGGACGCGCACTTCCGCCGCGAGGACACCGTCCCCGCCGTGATGCGCTGGCTGTCCGACTGGGGCCTCCACCCCGAGGCCGGCGGCCGCATCCGCCTGGACGACGAGTCCCGCCCCGGCAAGGCGTCACGCCCCTTCGTCGCCGCCGTGCGCGTGCCCGACGAAATCCGGCTGGTCGTCCAGCCCCGCGGCGGCATGGACGCGCTGGGCGACCTGCTCCACGAGCTGGGCCACGCGTGGCACCTGGCCCACGTGGACGCGGACGCCCCCATGGAGCTGCGCCGCCTGGGCGACGCCTCCGTGACGGAAGCGTACGCCGCCACCTTCGAGCGGCTGCTGTTGTCCCCGCCCTGGCTCAAGCGCTACCTGGGCCTGCCGTCCGGCACGACGAAGGACGTCGTGCGCATGGGCGCCTTCCAGGCCCTGGCCGTGCTGCGCCGCCACTGCGCGAAGCTGTCCTACGAGCTGTCGCTCAGCACCAAGGGCGCCTCCGCCGACCGCGCGGACGAGTACGCCGACGGCCAGCGCCGCGCACTCTTCGCGCAGCCGCACCCGGGCTTCTTCCTGCACGACGTGGACTCGCAGCTCTACGTCACCCGCTACCTGCGGGCGTGGGCCCTGGAGACCCGGCTCACCGCGCACCTGCTGGAGCGGTTCAACGAGGACTTCTGGCGCAACCCCTCCGCCTTCACCTGGCTCAAGGGGCTTTTCGCGCGCGGCGGTGCCGCCGACGCGGAGGGACTGGCCACGGAGGTCTCGGGCACGCCGCTGGCGCTGCCCGAGGCGGGAGCGCGCCTCGTGGCCATCCTCAACCAGTAGGGAGTACGGCCCCCTACTTCTTCTTGGCGCGCAGCGCGCGGACGATCTTGTCCTTCGCCGCGTTGGCCGGGGCCTCGCGGGTGGGGACCGCGGCGGGCGCCTTGGTGGCCTTGGCCGCCGTGCGCGCGCGCATCGCCTTCATCAGCTGCATCTCGATGACGAGCAGCTCATCCGCCAGCTCCGCGTTCGCACCCGCGGCGCGGGGCAGCGGCGCGCTCTTGCTGGGAGCGCCCGCGCCATGGCGCATGCGCAGGGCCTTCTCCTCCTCGGCCGTCAGCGTGGTGGACTTCTCCAGCGCCGCCTTGACCTCTTTCGCGGTCAACGTGCTACTTCCGACCTTGCGCTCCATCTCCGCTCCCTTCGTTGTGCACGCCTGAACACCCGAGCATGTCAGATGCGTCTGGGCCGCAACCGACGAGGATTGTAGAGGACGCAAGAGGGCCGTCAAAATTTCTTCCAACAGGCCGCTGCCAGTCTGTAGCGACCCGCCCCACCCGCTACAGCTACAGGTGCATCCCCAGACCCAGGAACGTGGAGCGCAAGCTCTGTCGCTCCCCGGAGAAAGGGGAGCCCCTGGCGGAGAAGTTCTGGTAGCGCGCCTCGGCGGAGAGGAAGAGGTTCTCTCCCAGCTCCACCCCCACGCCGCCGCACAGCTCGAAGCCCAGCTGGAGCACCCGGCTGCCCAGCGCGTCCGGGGCCACCGGCTGGGGGCGTGAGTGGGGCACCAGCATGCTGGCCCCCACTCCCAGGAAGGGCCGCACCCGGGTGTCCCCCAGGGGCACCACGCGCACGGACATGGGCGTCACCTCCGTCAGGTGCCGGCTGGACGCCAGGTGGCCGCCCACCTCCAGCACCGCCCCCGGCTTGCGGTACGCCCAGCCCAGGCCCGCGCTGTAGCCCACCGTGCGCACCTTTTCCGCGTCGCCCTGGAGCACGTAGGCCCCCAGCGGTGCGACGGTGATGCCCAGGTTGCGGACGGGTTCGGCGAGGGCCGGGGTCGCCAGGAGTGCGAGCCCGGCACATGCCAGGGGGAGGGCGGAGCGGAACATGGCCTCCCGTGAGAGCAAGGCCAGGGCCAGGGGGATTCCCCAGCAGCGTCAGGCACTTGCGGGAAGGCCCGGGCGGGGGCGGCGGCCCGTGCAGGACACGGCCGTCACAGCCCCCGAGGGCCGCGCTCCCCTCCCGAGCCGCCAGGCCGGAAACCGTAGGGCTTCCAACGGCCTGGAGGCTCGGATGAGCGCAGCGGGGTTGAGTCAGTTGCCCTCGGCCTCGTCTTCCGGCTCGGGGGCGCCGGCCGCGGCGCCTGGAGTGGCGGGTGAGTCCCCGGCCTTGGTGCGCGGGATGCCGAAGTGGTCCATGGCGTCCGCGATGCCCTGGGGCTTGTCCGCGTCCGGCAGGAAGTCCTGGGGCGGCTGCAGCGCGGGGTCCTTGCCAATCTCCGTCAGGGAGGACTCCAGCGTCATACGCAGCTCCGCGGCCTCCGGGGTCTTCTCCTGGGGCACGCCGATGCGCCCGTCCAGCCGGGCCTTGAGGACGACGGAGGTCACCGAGTCCACCAGCACCTCGCCCTCCAGCGAGCGCGGCAGCCGGTGCGAGAAGAAGTTGGCGCGGCGCTTTGTCGTCTCGTCCGCGTTCTTGGGCGTGAAGGCGGCGGGCATCTTCTTCGGCGTGCCGCCCTCCAGGGGCGAGCCCAGGGACACGTTGTACTTCCACGCGGTGCGCCCCTCGTGGGTGACGGTGCCCGCGGGGGTGAGCTTGATGCGGCCCTGGAAGAGGCTGTCGAAGTCGCGGATGGCGCCCGTCAGCTCCGTGCGGGTGCGCTCGGCCATGCCTCGGTCGCGCAGGCGCTGGCGGTACGGGCCGTAGCGGTTGCGGGCGAACACCTGCCCCTTCACGCGCATCACCTCCAGGCCCTGGTCCCGGGAGTTCTCCAGGACGCCGTGGAAGTCGCCGTTGACGCCCCCGGGGCCCGCGCGGAAGGAGCGCGTCTCCGTGAGCTTCACGGGGTTGTTCCCGTTGGGGCCGGCCCACTCGTAGCTGAGGGTGGACTGGAAGAAGTGCGGGCCCAGCCGCTCGGTCACCTCCGCGGCGTCCATGCCCAGGATGCGGCGGGAGACCTGGGGGTTGTCCGCGACGTCCTCCGGCGGCAGCTTCTCCTTCGCCGAGGCCACCACCTTCGGAGGGTCCTCCGCCGAGAAGATGCGGGCCTTGGCCGCCTTGTCGACGGGGTCTGAGCAGCCAGTGGCTGCCAGGACCAGGGCGAGGGCGGCGGACTTCGACAGACTTCTCACGGAACCTCCACGACCACGACGGCGGGGGCGGCAAGTTACGTGGGGGGGACAGGAGCGGCAAGCGGTGGCTTGCGTGCGGCCGTGCAAGGGATAGAACGCCCAACCCATGCAGAACCTGCGAGACAAGTTGTTGAAAGCGGGCCTCGTCTCCGAGGAGGAGGCCAAGAAGTCCGACTCCACGCCCTCGGCGCCAAGGCGCCAGGAGGACAGCCGGGGGAGCGCTCCACGCGCCCCGGCCCCTCGCGGACGTGATGAGAATCGGACAGCCGGAGGCCCGCCGCGCCGTGATGACCGCGGAGGTCCGCCGCGCCGCGAGGGCGGTGGCGGTCCGCCGCGAGGCGCCGGAGGTCCCCCGCGCCACGGTGCGGGCGGTCCGCCGCGTCAGGGCGGCGGAGGCTTCCGGGGCGGTCCCCAGGGAGGGTTCGGCGCGAACGCGCGTCCGGGCACGCCCACGGAGAAGCCCATCCCCAAGCTGCCGCCCATGCCGGGCTCCAAGGCCTACCAGCGCGCCGAGTCCAAGAAGCAGGTGGAGCTGGACCGCGCCCTGCGCGAGCTGGTGCTCGGCGCCCAGGTGCCCCAGGAGCCGGGCGAGACGGCCTTCTACTTCATGACGCGCAAGGGAAAGCTGCGCCGCATGGAGCTGAGCCCCGCCCAGGCCAAGCAGCTGGAGGACGGCGAGCTGGGCGTGGTGGAGCGTCCGGAGCCCGCGCAGATCGAGCACTCGCTGGTGCCCTCCGCCGCGGCCGAGCAGATGTACGCGCTGTCCGCCAAGGCCGTGCGCTTCTTCAACCGCAAGGAGAACCCCGTCGGCTTCATGAACGACGAGGAGCTCAAGGCGCAGCAGGCCGCCGAGGCCTCCGGCACCGCGCCGGAAGTCGCCGACGAGCCCGAAGCCTCCGCGGAAGGTGCCGAGGAGGGCGAGGCGTCCGCCGAGGCCACCGCGTCCGAGCCGTCGTCCGAGTCCCCTGGCGAGCCTGCCTCCGAGCCGAACGGCGAAGGCAGCCCCCAGTCCTGATGTTCCTTCCCGTGCCCTCCCCTCCTTCCCATCCGGGAGCGAGGGGAGGCGCGGCTTCCACCGGACGTCCGCGCTCGCCTCAGCCGAACGCGTCGATGCCGGTGATGGCCTTGCCCAGCACCAGCGTGTGCACCTCGTGGGTGCCCTCGTAGGTGAAGACACTCTCCAGATTCAGCATGTGGCGCACGGGCGGGTAGTCGTCCGTGATGCCATTGGCCCCGTAGATGCTCCGGGCCACGCGGGCGATGTCGAGCGCGCTCTTCACGTTGTTGCGCTTGGCCAGGCTCACCATCACGGGGTTGCTCTTGCCCTCGTCCTTGAGGCGCGCGAGCCGCAGGCTCAACAGCTGCGCCTTGACGATCTCCTGGAGCATGTCCGCCAGCTTCTCCTGCGTGAGCTGGTAGCCGGCGATGGACTTGCCGTCGAACTGCGTGCGGGACAGCGCGTATTCGCGCGCGCCCTCGAAGCACGCGATGGCCGCGCCCGTCACCGCGAACGCGATGCCCGCGCGCGCATTGTTGAGGCACGACAGCGGACCGCGCAGGCCCACGACGCCGGGCAGCACGTTGCGGTCCGGCACGCGCACGTCCTGGAAGGACAGCTCGCTGGTGCGTGACGCGCGCAGGGAGAACTTGCCGGGAATCTCCCGCGCGCTGAAGCCGGGCATCCCCTTCTCCACCAGGAAGCCGCGCACGGACTCCGGGCCGCCGTCGTCCGTCTTGGCCCACACCACCGCGACGTCCGCGATGGAGCCGTTGGTAATCCACGCCTTGGTGCCGTTGAGCACCCAGCTGTCGCCGTCCTTCCGGGCGCGGGCGCGCATGCCGCCGGGGTTGGAGCCGAAGTCGGGCTCGGTGAGGCCGAAGCAGCCGATGAGCTGTCCCTTCGCCATGCCCGGCAGGAAGCGCGTCTTCTGCTCCTCGCTGCCGAAGGCGTGGATGGGGAACATGCAGAGCGAGCCCTGCACGGACGCGAAGCTGCGCAGGCCGGAGTCACCGCGCTCCAGCTCCTGCAACACCAGGCCATAGCTGACGGTGTTCATGCCCGCGCAGCCGTAGCCCTGGAGGTTCGCGCCCAGCACGCCCAGCTCCGCCAGGCCCGGGATGAGGTGCGCGGGGAAGGTGCCGTCGCGGAAGTGCTTGCCGATGATGGGCAGCACCTCCGCGTCCACGAAGCGGGCCACCGCGTCGCGAGCGGCCTTCTCCTCGGCGGACAGCAGGTCGTCGATGCGGAACAGGTCGGTGATTTCGGCGCGGGGCATGGCGGCGAGCTTGACGTCGCCATGCGGGAGCCGTCAAACCACCGGTGCCTCAGTGCGTCGCGGGCGCGAGCGCTTCCAGGTCCGCGTCGCGCATGAAGTTGACCAGCGGACCGTCGATCTTCCGCTGGCCGTTCACCACCACGGTGGGCTTGAGGAAGAAGCTGTTGTTCCAGTTGAAGTCATACAGCGCCTGTTCGGCGGTGTCGTTCCAGCTCCCATCCATGCGGCCGTCGTAGTACCCGAGCTTGTGCAGCACGCGCTTCACGACCTTCGCCGTCTCCTTGTCGAGCGAGATGAGGTCCGACGCGTACGGCGCCGCGACGCCCGCCTGGTAGCGGTTCATCTCCACGTCCAGCTCCTTCAGCGCGTGCTTGCTGCCGTGCACGACGGCGTCCGCGAGCACCTTCGTGTAGAAGACCGCTTCGTTCTCCGAGCTCCAGACGCGGATGACGCCGGAGCGCTCGCCGTTGTTGTCACCGCCCACCCTGGCCCCCGCCTTGAGCGACGCGAGCAGCCGCTGCGGCAGGCTGCCCGTGGCCTGCTGGAAGCCCGTCGCCATGGCGGCGCAGATGGTGGCGGTGGTCTGGTTGTTGGCCTGGACCACGAAGGTCGCGCCCTTCACCGCGCAGCGCTGCGAGGCGCTCTCCGCGCCGGTCCGCTGGCCCACCGTGATGGTGCCGTCGGGATTGAGCTTCACCGCGGCGAGCTGCCGGTAGTCCGCGTACGGATCCACGGTGAACACGTAGTCGACGGCGGCCTGGGCCGTGTCGCCCGCGTCGGTGCGGGCGATGATCGCCTCGGCGTCATCCACCGAGGGATAGAACATGGAGGCCACCGCCACGTCCGGACGGCCGTAGGGCACCAGGCCACTGATGCCCGAGGGGAAGGAGATGCTGGCCACGCCGCACGACTTCTCCACGGCGTCGCACGCGACGATGGCGCGCGTGCCCAGGAGGCGCGGGTTGGCGCGGCCGGTGGGCGCCGCCGCGAGGGCGGACGTGGACGCGAACATCAGGCAGGAAGCGGCCAGCAGGCCACGCGTGAAGGACTTCATGTGCAGGGAACTCCGATGCAGTGGTTGATGTCTGGAAGAGTCCCCGGAAGCGCAATTGATGCATTTCGCCATGCACCTTCCGCCCGGTCCCGCGCGCAGGGCCCTATGCTGTCCGGCCATGGCAAACGAGACGACGAAGAGCGTGGTGGTGACGGGCGCCAGCCGGGGCATTGGCCGCGCGGTGTCCCTGGCGTTCGCGCGCGAGGGCTACGACGTCTGGGCGATGGCGCGCTCTGCGGAGTCGCTGGAGGCGCTGCGCAAGGAAGGCGGCGAGCGCATCCGCACGCTCACCGTGGACGTGGCGGATGAGTCCGCGTTGCTCGCGGCGTGCAAGACCGTGCTGGCTGCGGGCACGCCCCGGGTGCTGGTGAACAACGCGGGCATCACCGTGTCCGCGCCGCTGACGAAGACGTCCACGGCGGACCTGGCGAAGGTGATGGCCGTGAACGTGACGGCGCCCTTCCTGCTGTGCCGCGAACTGATGCCGGCGATGGCGTCCGCGGGCGGCGGCCGGGTCATCAACATCGGCTCCATCACCGCGACGCGCGGGGCGAAGTACACGTCCGCGTACTGCGCGTCCAAGCATGCGCTGCTGGGGCTGACGCGCGCGCTGTCGGTGGAGTACGCGCGCAAGAACGTCACCGTGAACATCGTGAACCCGGGCTGGGTGGAGACGGACATGTTCGCGGGCGCGACGGCCGCCATCACCAAGACGACAGGCCGCAGCGAGGAACAGGCCCGCGAGGCCCTGGCCGCGATGAGCGCCATGGGCCGCATCATCCAGCCGGAGGAGGTGGCCGCGATGTGCCTCTTCCTCGCGTCGGAGGCGGCGGCGCCCATCACCGGCGCGGCCTACGCCATCGACGGCGGCGAGGCGGCGTAGCGCCGGGCTCCCGCGCGCCGGGCCGTCACGTGCCCGGCGTCACCGTTCGAGTGGAGCGATACACCGTGTGGCATCGCGAGCTCCCGCGCGCCGGGCCGTCACATGCCCGGCGTCACCGCGCGAGTGGGACGATACGCCGTGCGGTATCGCGGGCTCCCGCGCGCCGGGCCGTCACTGGCCTGACGCCTTCACGGCGTCACAGGCGGTACTGCTCCACGATGTTGCTGACCTCGTGGGACGCGGTGGTGAGGCGCGCGGCGGCCACGGCGCTCGTGGCCACGCGCTCCACCGTCTCATCCGCCAGCCGCGTCAGGTCGCTCAGCGCGGCGAACAGCTCCGCGATGCCCGCGTCCTGCTGGCTCACCATGTCCGCGATGCTCTTCACGGACACGCTGTTGTTCTGGATGACCTCGGCCAGCGCTCGCAGGCTCTCTCCCGCCGCGCGCGCCTGCTCCAGGCCACCTTCCACCTCGCGCGTGCCGCCCTCGCTCGTCTGCACCGCCTCGGAGATGGCGCGGCCGATGTCCGCCAGGATGGACTGCACGCGCGCTGTCGCCGTCGCGGACTGGTCCGCAAGGGAGCGCATCTGCCGGGCCACCACCGCGAACGCCCGGCCCGCCTCGCCGCTGCGCGCCGCCTCGATGGCCGCGTTCAACGCGAGCACGTTGGACTGGTCCGCCAGGTCCTTCACCGTGCCGGTGATGTCGCCCACCTGCCGCGTGCTCTGCCGCAGCTCCGACACCGTGTTGGAGATGCGCTCCACCTGCGAACGGATGTGCGTGAGCCCGCCCACGCTGCCCGCCACCGCGGACTCGCCCGCCTGCCCCACCGCGCCCGCCTTCTCCGCGTCGCGCAGCACGCCCGTGGCCCGCCGCGCAGCCGCCCGCGAGCTCTCCTGGAGCTGCCGCGCGGCGATCTGCGTCTGGTGCAGCGCCGCCGCCTGCCGCGTCACCGCCAGGTTCTGGTCCGACGCGGAGTTCGCCAGCTCCAGCGCCGTCGCCTCCAGCTCGTGCGCGGAGTTCTTCAGCGCCATCAGCACCGCGCGCAGCCGCGCCATCATGTCCCCGAAGGACAAGGCCAGCTGGCCAATCTCATCCTTGGAGTGGATGTCCAACGTGCTGCTGAAGTCTCCTTCCGCCACCACCCGCGCCGCCGCCGCCGTCAGCGCGCCCAGGGGCGCCATCATCCGGCGCACCAGCAGGAACACACCCCCGCCCGCAACCAGCGCCACGAACAGACCCAGCCCCAACACCTCCATCAGCGTGGCGCGCATCCGCGCCCACTCCGCCTGAGCGCCGCGCGCCAACACCAGCTCCAGGCCCTCGCCCACCTCCACCCGCGACACGTGCAGCGACACGCCGCCCACGTCCACCTCGGCGCCGTTCGCTCCGCCCGCACCCGCCGCGGCCAGCAGCGCCTTCGCCTGGACCGCGTGCACCGACCTCGCCACCAGCCGAGGCCCCGCGTGCAGCAACGCCTCCAGGTCCTCGCTCCCCTCGCCCAGACGGCGCAGCTCCTCTCCGCCCAGCTCCGCGCCCACCACGAGGAAGCCCACCGGCACGCCGTTGGACTGGAGCGGCTGCGCCACCGCGAACAGGGGCACGCCCGTGGCCGGCAGCACCACCTGTCCCTTCTGGCGCACCACCTTGTCGATGCCCGGCAGGGTCCGCTCACCGGAGGAGGCGAGCACCGTCCCGTCCACGCCCACCAGCGCCATCAGGTCCACGCCCAGCACCGTGCGGTGCTCGTTCAGCAGGGCGTCCGTCTCCGAATGGTCCTCCGCGAAGGCCGCCGTGAACGCGGGGTTGGCCGCCGCCACGCGCCCCAACTCCGTCAGCACGCGCAACTCCTGGTCCTTCAACGCCTGCCAGCGGGTCGCGTCCCGCGTCAGGGCGGAGGCCATTTCGGACTCCACGCGCGAGCGCAGCGACAACCCCATCAGCGTCACGGTCAACAGCGTGAGGGTGATGACAACGGCGGTAAGGGCCGCGGTCAGGCGCGCGGCAAGGCTGAGCGTCATACGCAACGGGTGCTCGGAGGGGGGAGGGAGACGCGAGGGGGAGCCCCCAGATTAACCTGGAAGATGAGAAGGATTGAAGTCCCTGTTCAGGGTGACTCCCCTCCGTCCGGGCGGACCCATCGCGTCGGGTCGGCGGTCAGGACCGACCTGTGGGGTTCATCATCCGCGCACTCTCAGCGCGTGACGCGGTGGGTAGACGTTCAGGCCGCCACGCGCAGTACGACAGCGGTGATGTTGTCGCGGCCACCGGCCTCGTACGCGGCGGTCACGAGCGCGTCACACGCGGCCTGGGCGGAGGGAGCGTGCAGCTGCTCCTTCATCACCTCTGGACCCAGGGGCTCATACAGGCCGTCCGAGCACAGGAGGAAGACATCCCCGGGCTGCGTCTCCAGCCACTGCACGGTGGGCTCCGCGTTCTCCGTGCCCAGGGCGCGGGTGATGAGGTGGCGCAGGTTGGCCGGATTGCCGGGCGGCTCGCGCCCCGCGGCGCGCAGCTCCTCGATGAGCGAGTGGTCGCGCGTGAGCGACTCCAGCTGGCCCTCGCGCAGGCGGTACAGGCGGCTGTCGCCCACATGGGCCACCGCCGCGCTGCGCTCCCCCACCGCGAGCGCCACCACAGTGGAGGCCATCTCCTTGAGCTTGCCCACGCGGCGCACGCGCAACGTGCGCTGGGCGAGCGCCGTGCACGCGGCCAGGTAGTTCTCCTCGCGACTTCGCGCGGGATCCACCGCGTCCGGCCAGGTGCCGTCGCGGTCGCGGTCCAGCCGGTCGCTGAACCCCGCGAAGGTGTCCACCACGCACTGGCTGGCGACCTCCCCGCCCTCCTGGCCCCCCAGG
>NZ_RAWF01000369.1:0-7603 GCF_003612075.1 Corallococcus sp. CA041A | reverse complement strand
CCACCGTGCTGAGCAGCATCGCGCAGCTGGTGCAGGGCATCACGCAGGGCGTGCAGGGTGTCGCTGAGGGCGTGCAGGGCGTCGCGGGCGCGGTGGGTGGCGCCGCGGGCGCGGTGGGTGGCGCCGCGGGCGCGGTGGGTGGCGCCGTGGGCGCGGTGGGCGGCGCGGTCGGTGCGGTGAGCGACGTCGCGACCAGCGTGCTGTCCCTGGCCCAGGGGCCGCAGCAGGACCCGACGGCCGGCATGAGCCAGGTCCCGACGATGGAGTAGTCCGCCGCACTGACGCGGTGATGAAAAAAGGGGTGACGGCGATGAGCCGTCACCCCTTTTTCGTGTCGTCACGGACGTCCAGCCGCCGCGCTACTCGATGGCGGCGACCTTGTCGTCCTTGCCGAACTTCACCCGCACCTTGGACGTCTTCGACTTCCAGTAGGTCCAGGTGCTGGATTGGAACGACGGCGTCTCATGCGCGGGCGGAGGACCCCACGCCATGCGCACGGCCTCGCGGCTCATGCCGGGCTCCACTTCCGACGCGGAGACCTTCTTGCGGTCATCCACCGACAGCGCCTCCAGCTTCGCGGCCTGGTCGTCCGGCGCGAACGAAGCCTGGAACAGCTTCCAGGTCTCCGAACCCGAGCGCGAGTCGTTGGTGAACTCGAGCTCCGCGCCGGTCTCCACGACCTTGAACTTCACGGAGGAGGAACCCTTGTCCAGCACCTCCACCTTCGCGTTGAACGGGATGATGGGGCCCTTGAGGTAGTTCACCCAGGACACGGTGCCGTCCTCGAAATGGAAG
Source organism: Corallococcus sp. CA041A (assembly GCF_003612075.1). NCBI lineage: Bacteria > Pseudomonadati > Myxococcota > Myxococcia > Myxococcales > Myxococcaceae > Corallococcus > Corallococcus sp. CA041A. Next base: position 6,808 of record NZ_RAWF01000369.1, on the reverse strand, counting down.
TTCGCGGTCGCGTGGTAGTAGGTCTTCTCCACCACGGGCGCGGGGGCCGGGGCGGCCGCGGGCTCGTCGCCCACCCGCACGACCTTGCCATCCGGGCCGAACTCGACCTCGAACGTGGAGAACTTCGAGTTCCAGTACGTCCAGCGGGTGCTCTGGAGCGAAGGCGTGCGGTGCGGCGGCGGCGGACCGGCCGTCAGCAGCACGGCCTCGCGCGACATGCCCCGAGCCAGCTCACCGGCGCGGACCTGCTTCTGCTCCTCGGGCGTCAGCGCGGCGATGCGCGGGGCCGGGTCCTGCTCGGCGAAGAAGCCGGCGAACAGCACGTTGATGGGCTTGCCCAGGCTCCGGTGCGTCACGAACCGGAACTCGGCGCCGGACTCGATGACCTTGCAGCGGACCTCGTCGCTGTCCCGCTCGAGGACCGCGACCTTCGCCCCCACGGGGATGGCCGCGCCCTTGCCGCGGTAGTTCACCGCGGAGAGCTGGTTCTTGTTCAAAAGGAAATTGGCCTGGGCGTACAGCACCTCGGCCTGGGCCCCCATCGCCGTCAACAACCCCAGCGCGAACACGGCGCTGAGAACATTCTTTCGATACACGCGAAAACCCCCTCGGGTCAGGCAACGGCGTGCTTCTAGTGGCGTCGCACGCACGGCCGCAAGGGGGTTCGCGCCGCTCTCCTCCGGCCCTACGCCCCCAGCATGCCAATCACTTCCGACGACGGCATGGGGCGCGAGAACATGGGGAAGTCATACTTGAGCGCGTTGCGGTGCTCCTCCGCCGAGGTGGCGGCGGCGCAGTCCGTGAGGGTGATGACGTCGAAGCCGTGCTCGTACGCGGTGCGCATGGTCGACTCGACACAGCAGTTGGTGAGGAAGCCGCCAATCACCACCGTCTTGATGCCCTTGCTGCGCAGGATGAAGTCCAGGTTGGTGCTGGCGAAGGTGTCCAGGCCACGCTTGCCTTCCACCACGATGTCGCCCTTCTGCGGCGCCAGCGCGTCGATGATCTGCGCGCCCCAGCTGCCCTTCACGAACGCCTTCCCGTCCACCACGCCCTTCAGGATGCCGTAGGGGTGCCGGGTCAGCTCGCCGTAGCCTTCCGCGAAGGTGATGGGCGCGTGCATCACCGTCACTCCCTTCGCCCGGGCGGCATTCACCACCGCCAGGGTGTTCTCCAGCATCTTCGTTTCGGCCATCACGCCCTTCACGGCCGGGTGCAGGACCCCGCCTTCGGTGGCGAACTCGTTCTGGTACTCAATCAACAACACGGCGGTGGTTGAAGGGTCGAGCAACATGGCGGACTCCGAGGCAAGGGGACCGGACCATTCCGGACGCCCGCCATGTTTGTCAGTCATTCCAACAGGCCGTCAAGCCATCCCCCGGCTCAGGCCGCGGCGCGAGCGCCGTCCCAGTCCTCCACTTCGTAGAGGAACTTCGTGCCGCCCTTGAGCTTGCGGTTGGCGGACGTGCTCTGGACGAAGACGACGTACTTCTCCAGGCTCGCGGGCCGGATGCGCACCGTCTCTCCTGGCGGCAGGCCGAGCATCTCCCGCGCGCGCTCGCCGCTGTAGAGGTCGCCGGACTTGCGGTCCATCAGCACCACCTCCTTGCGGCCCTGGATGGTCTCCGTCTTGGTGAACTCGTAGAAGCCACGCCCCGTCTTGAAGCCCAGGCCGTTCTCCGTCACGAACTCCTTGATGGCGCTGTCCCCTTCCACCTCCAGCACCTGGAAGCGGCCCGGAGGCACCGCGCGCAGGTCCGTCTCACCGAAGAGCGTGGACGCGGTCCGCTTGAGCATCGTGTTGAACATCGCGTTCAGGCCGCGGTTCATGCGGCCCTCGCGGGACACCTCCGCTTCGTATGCCTGGAGTTGCGAGTCCGAGGACTGCTTGTAGCAGACGGCCAGCAGCATGTCGGTGATGTGTGAGAACTGATCCAGGCTCAGGTGGAAGCCGCCCGACTTCTCCGCCAGCTCCTTGTAGAACGACGTCGCGTGACGGCGGTTCAGCGCCTGGACGCCATACACAGGCACGCCCTGCTCCCCCAGCGCGGCCACCTCCTTGCGCCAGTCCAGCTTCTTGGGGTTGTGCTGGGGCGGGTGCGGCACGTCGTCCCCAATGAGCACGAACGCCTTCGTGTAGCCCTCCGTCCAGGACAGGCTCCGGGCCTCGTGCAGCACCAATTCGTAGCACTCCGGCGCGTCACCGCCGCCCGTCTGGCCCACCTTCTCCACGAAGCGGGTGATGGCCTTGGCGTCGTCCGTGAGGTCCAACGCCTTGGTCACGTAGGTGGACTTCGCGTCACAGTAATCGCCGTGCGCGATGATGCCGATGCGGATGCCAGGGATCTCCTTCGTCAGCCGGGCCACGGCGGCCCCCAGCTTCTTCCGCACCTGCGCGAGACACGGATACATGCTGCCCGTGGTGTCAAAGCTGAAGACGACCTCGACGCGGTTATCAATCACAGAACTCGCCATGACGTGCTCCCCCTCGTTCGTTTCTCGCTGCGACAGGAAGAACAGTACTCGCGGGGTCTGACATGGAAGGGGGCTTCGGGGCGTCGGTTTCCGGGCGGCCTCGTACCGCCGTGCGTTGCCAGGAAGGGGCCCTCGTTTCGTAGTGTCCTGGCAGGGCGTGACGCCCGGACACCACCCAGGGGGGACCATGAGGAACATCGGCATCATCGGAGCGGGCCAGGCGGGGCTGCAGCTCGGCTTCGGCCTGTTGGAGCAGGGCTACGCGGTCACCGTCTACTCGGACCGCACGCCCGAGCAGATCTTCAACGCCCGGCTCGCCGCGACCACCTACCTCTTCGGCCGCGCCCACCGGTACGAGCAGGAGCTGGGGCTCGATTTCTGGACGGGCCCGGGGGAGTCCGCCCGGGGCGGGGACCTGGACGTCTGCGCGGCGCCGGGTCAGCGGGCGCTCCGGGTCCAGGGGCGCATCCTGAATCCAGGCAAGTCCCTGGACCTGCGGGCGAAGTACTCCCGCTGGCTCGCGGAGTTCGAGCGGCGCGGAGGCACCGTGGTGGTGCGGGACGTGGACGTGGAAGCGCTGGAGGCGCTCGCGCCCGGGCATGACCTGGTGGTGGTGACGACGGGCCGCAACAGCTTCACGCGGCTGTTCGAGCGGGACGCCGAGCGCAGCGTCCACACGCAGCCGCAACGGAACCTGGTGGCAATGATTGTCACCGGCATGAAGCCGCTGCACGAGACGCCCTACCCCGCGCTCAAGTTCATCCTGACGGCGGGCCACGGCGAGTACTTCGCCATGCCGTACTTCGACCGCATCCGGGGCCCGCTGAACGGCATCCTGCTGGAGGCCATCCCCGGCCAGGGATTGGACCGCTTCGGCGGCGTGAGCACCGCGAGGGAGGCGATGGAGCGGATGAAGCAGGTGCTGCGGGACTTCTCACCGTGGGTGGCGGAGCGGCTGGAGGGCGCCAGCATCGTGGACGAGTCCTCCTGGCTCACCGGCGCGTTCACGCCCACGGTGCGCAAGCCGGTGGGGCGGCTGCCCTCGGGACGCACGGTGATGGGGATGGGGGATGTCGTCATGCTCAACGACCCCATCGCGGGCCAGGGGCTCAACAGCGCGTCGAAGCAGGCGCACGCGATGACGCAGGCCATCCTCGAGCACGGCGACCAGCCCTTCACCCCGGACTGGATGGAGCAGACCTTCGAGCACTTCTGGCGGACGGAGGGCCAGTTCATCACCGCGTTCACCAACCTGCTGCTCCAGCCGCCTCCGCCGCACGTGCTGCGCTACCTGGGAGCCGCCTCGGCGATGTCCCCCCTGGCCGACACGTTCTTCGACAACTTCGGAGAGCCGCAGCGCTTCTGGCCTTGGATTGTCAGTCCTGCGGAGACCGAGGCGCGCATCCAGCAGGCAGCCGCCGCGTAGAGGCTGTAAGTCTTTGTCATTCCCACCCGGCCGGTCCTTCACTCCCGGTCGGGGTGGCTGAATCCTGTCAGTCCCGAGACGGGGGGGACATGACGATTCAATTCGGATTCATCGACCAGGGTGATGGCGCCAACCTCCGGACGCTTCCCGCGGAGATGAAGGGCTCCACCTGCCTGACCCCAGCGCCGCTGCCTCCGGGCACGCGGGTGAGCGTCATCCGGGACCATGCCCAGGCACCTGGATGGTCCTACGTCTCCACCGTGGTAGGGGGATACCTGCTGCAAGGCTACGTGCAGACCTTGCGCATTACGACGCAGCTGCCGGAGCCCGCGGCGACGCTCTATCAGGTCCGCCCAGGGGACCGCCTGGAGCCCATCGCCGCGCGCATCTACCGGCAGGCCATCCAGCCGGGGCGGGACCTGCGCTTCTACGAGAATGTCATTCATCACGTGAACGTGAAGAGTGGCCGCAAGGGGGGCCAGCGCATCGACGGTGACGTGCGGCTGGTCGCGGGTGAGCGCATCTGGCTGGTGAGCATCGCCTTCGCCAACCAGCTCCAGGGAATCGTGTCGAGCGGCTCCATCACCCACGAGGCGATGGCCAAGGCACGCAAGGCCGCCCGGCACCTGGAGGACGTCATCACCTCCGTGAGGCAGGCGGACCAGTACTTCGGAGAGGTCACCGGGCAGTACGGCAAGGCCATCCTGGATAACTGGCTGGAGATCTCCGCGATGGTGGTGGGCTTCATCGCCGCGGAGGCGCTGTCCACCTTCCTTGCGGCGACGCCCACCGGAGTAGGGCAGCTCGCGGCGGCGCTCATCCAGCTGGGCCTGGCGGCGTTCGGAGCCCATGGACTCATCGAGGCCGGAGGAGAGGCCCTGAAGCACGCGCAGCTGTGGCTCACTCATGCCTGGGAGGCCAACGGCTCACCGGAGAAGCTCAAGGAGGCGAGCAAGTCCTTCCTCCGGATGCTGGTGAGCATCGCGATGGCGGCGCTGGCGCTGATGGGCGTGAAGACCAACGCGGGACGTGGGCTCAAGCTGATGACGTCCGTGAAGATCACCCCACCCCGCATCTACATGATGGCGGCGGCGGGTCCCGGTGGTGCCTACGCGGGCGTCCCCGTGTTCCAGCCGGGATCCATCACCGCCGCCCCCTCCATCCCGCTTCCCTTCAATCCCTGGGGAGCCGGCACGCCGTTGCTGTCGAAGGCGGTCACGGAAGGCGGGACATCAAAGTCGGACCCCGAGCCCAGCCTGACCGAGCGCATGCTCAGTGACGCCGAGTTGGAGAAGCTGCTGGAGAAGCTCCCCAACTGGGACAAGCTCAAGGACTTCGTCGGCCGCCGCATCCCGCAGGAAGGGACGCCCGAGTTCAATGCGTTCAAGAAAGAGCTTCAGGCAGCAGGCTACCGCCTGGAGAAGTTGAACACGGGCTCCCAGCCCTATCGGCTGAGCCGTCCGCACGGAAAGGCCCTGGGAGACGAGTACGGGGCGCTCACGGTGACCGATGATGGGCTGGTGGTGCTCAAGGTCGGCAAGGGCACGCCTCGCCTGAGCGTCTTCACCCGCTACCGGAAGAACTACCTGGACTGGGTGGAGAAGACCCAGGGTCCGGCGGCACGGGCGGCGGCGGAGGTCCGGCTCTCCGCCGGCCATCCCATGCACCACCTCATCCCAGACGAGGTCGCCCAGAGCCACCCGCTGATCCGCATGGCTATGGAGCGGCTCAAGGGCTACACGATTGACCGGGGGTCGAACATCCTCGACATGCACTCTGGAATCAACGTGGAGGGCCAGCTCATCCACTCGGGCAGTCATCCCCTCTACAGCAAGTTCGTGCGTGCCCGGCTTGAGACCACCTGGAAGAATCTGTCCAGAAAGGGCCCCCCCTCCAGTTGGACGCCCAAGGTCATCGAGGACGCGATCCTCAAGGTCGAGAACGAGCTGCGCCAGGCCATCGAATCCGGGAGCCTGAAGGAGCCGGCCATCAAGGTGTTCCAGGAGCAACGCGGCGGTAGTGTGCTCACGGGGAAGAAGCTGGCGTTGCTGGAACTGTCCTCCCGCGAGGAGTCACACACCACATGATGTATGCATTGTCGACGGATGTCTCCCATGCCAAGGAGAATGCGGATATCTACGACGCTCATCTCATCGAGTTCGACGGTTTCGAGGACGTGACGTTCTTCGATCCCGACATCGGATATCAGAGCCAGCAGGGCGCACCCGGGGTCATCGAGTACTATGGCAACCTGGAGTGGATCGCCGGACGCGACCACCTGTGCACCACGTCCATGGGGTGGTTGCTGCTCTCCCGGCGCATGGTGCGAGTGCTCGAAGGGGTGGGCCCGTTCCGCCACCGCCTCATCCCCACGGTCATCTACGCGGAACGCATCAAGCACCTCGTGTACAGCGGATATCCCCGGAGGAGGACCTGGTATCCGGTGACGGACCCTGCGCTGAAGAACGAGGACTTCGTCATCCTCCAGTTGCTGGAGCGGACCGACTGCCTCGACCGGGAGCGCACCCTCGTGAAGGGCGTGCCCTTCCACCAGTGGGACGAGGAGCTTTTGGGCGAGGATGACGCCGAGCCACTCGTGCTCCGCCCGCCACCCGGAGGCTTCCCTCCCGTGTTCTTCGTCCCCGAGCTGGCCTTCTACTGCTACACCGAGGAGGCGCGTCAGGCGTGTGAGCAGGCGGGACTGAAGGGCCTGTGGTGGCGCCCCCAGCCTTGAGCCCGGACGCGCCCGGGGCTGACTTGGGGCGCGAGTCCGTCCCCCTCTAAGCCATCCGGGGTAAATCTTTGCCTAGGGAGGTAGCATCCACCGCTGCCCTGCAGGAGGGCAGGAGGAGCGGTGGATGAGCCGAAGCGGCAACCACCTCAAAGTGACGGTGCCACAGCGCCGAG
>NZ_RAWF01000368.1:0-7657 GCF_003612075.1 Corallococcus sp. CA041A | reverse complement strand
GTTCCGCGGCGAGCGGGGGCGGAGCGGGCGCGGGCCGTGGCTGCTTCGCATCCTCCAGTGCGCGTTGGACCGCTGCCTTCAAGGCCTCCAGCTGCCCCGGCCGGTCCTGCTCCCATCCCAGGGACCAGACGCGGTGCAGCCGCCAGCCCAGGCCCTGCAACACCTCGGAACGCAGCCGCTCGCGGTCCCGTGCGTTCGCCGCGGAGTTGTAGCGGGGGCCGTCGCACTCCACGCCCAGGATGTATTCGCCGGGGCGCTCGGGGTGGACGACCGCCAGGCCCACCCGGTAGCCGCCGCTCCCCACGTCGGTGTGCACCGTGCATCCGGCTTCGCGCAGTGCTTGCGCGACCTGCTGCTCCAGCGCGTCCGTCGGCTCGCGCTCGGCCGCGGCTGCCGCGAGGGCGTCCGCTTCAGCGGCCCGGCGGAGGAAGTCCCGCAGATGGCGCACGCCCACCGAGGCGGTCCGCGAGAGGTCGATCTGATCATGCGTCAGCGTGGAGTAGACCCGCAGGGCGCACCGCGCGCGGGTCACGGCGACGTTCAGGCGCCGCTCACCGCCCGCACGGTTCAGCGGACCGAAGCTCATGCGCAGCTTCCCCGCGGCGTCCTTCGCGTAGCAGATGCTGAAGAAGATCTCGTCCCGCTCGTCGCCCTGGACGTTCTCCAGGTTCTTCACGAAGACGGGCTCGGACGAGGCGAAATGCGCCTCGACCTCCGGGAAGCGCGCCCGCTCGGCTTCGAGCAGCTCGAGGATGACCTGCTGCTGGACGGCGCTGAAGGTGACGACGCCGAACGTCCGCTCGTGCGGTGCGTGGCGGCGCAAGGCCTTCACCAGATCCGCGACCAGCACCTCCGCTTCGCGGGGATTGATGGCGGCGGACTTCCCGCTCAGCTTGGACTGATAGACCCCATCCGGGACGTGGCGCCACTTGACGCCCAGGTCTTCCACGCGAGCACGCGCGGCGGGGAACACATGGAGGCGGCCCGCGTAGTACTGCCGGTTGCTGAAGTCGATGAGGCTGTCGTGCCGGCTGCGGTAGTGCCAGCCCAGCATCTGCTGGGGGAACTGCTTCGCCAGGGCCTCCTCCAGGATGCTCTCCAATTCGATGACGTCGTTCTCGTCCGGGATCGCCTCCGGGTCCTCGCCCCGGGTGAAGAAGGTGGTGGGCGGAAGCTGCTTGGAGTCGCCGACGATGAGGGCCTGGTCCGCGCGGGCCATCGCGCCAATGGCGTCGTGGGTGCCAATCTGCGAGGCCTCGTCGAAGACGAGCAGGTCGAAGCGACGGCCGTCCGCGGGCAGGTACTGGGCGACGGAGAGCGGGCTCATGAGGAAGCAGGGCTTGAGCCGCCGGGACAGGCTGGGAATGGAGGTCAGCAGCTTGCGCAGCGGCATGTGTCCCCGCTTCTTGCGCAGCTCCCGCGAGAGGATGCCGGGCTCCGAGCTCTCCGCGGCGAAGGCGACGCCGGACGGCAACTTCTGCTCCAGCGTGGAGATCACCTGCTGGCGGGAGAGGACCACGTGCTCGCCGTCGAGCTGACGGAAGCGCTCCACCCGGGTGGAGTGGGCACGGGCCTCGAAGTCACGCAGCGCGGGCTCCCTGTCCCTCAGGGCATGGGTCCACGCGGTGAGGACCGCGCGCTCGAAGGCCGTGCCCAACTGCTCTTCCGTGAGGCCCTGGGCTTCCACCGCGTCCACGAACGGTCCGTAACCCAGCGCGCGGACCTTGTCGGCCTGGGCCTGGTGGAGGCACCACGTCCTCAGGGAGCGGAGTCCTGACTGCCAGGCGTCCAGCTGCCGGCGCAAGGAGGCGCGGTGGTGAGGTGTGGTCGCGCTCTCCCAGGAGCGGGTTTTCACCATGGCGCTCAGTGCCTCCTCGGCACGCGTGAGGCGCTCCATTGCACTTCGCAGCGCCTGGGTCTGGGTCGCCAGCAGCTCGCGGGAGGCCGCGTCCGTGGGGACCTGGACCCTGGCGACGCCCAGGACTCCTCGAAGGTCGCGAACCCTCAACGCGCGGGTGGAGAGCCCCTCCACCGCTTCGGCGTGTGACAGGTCCCGCGAAGGCACGCCCCGCAGCGTCGTCGCGAGCGCGTTGGCCTGGTCGGAGAGCCTCGGTCTCCACTCCTGCACCTGTCGCGCGGTGGCGAGGTCCTTCTCGATGTCGCGGTTGGAGGGCAGTCCCTTGGAGGCAAGTGACGCGAGCTGTTTCCGCGCGCTTCGCAGGAAGAAGAAGGCGAAGAGGAAGAATGCCCCGGCCCACTTCTGGAACCGGGCGTGAAGGGCCGCCAGATCCAGGGTGAGCAGCCCCGTCCCCCAGCGCGAGGCCAGCTGGGTTTCGCGAGTGGACTGCTCGCGCAGGGCGAGCGACTGCTCCTGGAGCTTTCGCGAAACCTCGGGCCACGCATCATCCAGCAGCGCGACGGAGGGCACCGGCCCACTGGCCAGGACCTCCCCCAACTCGACCAGGGGATGCAGACCCTGCGTCGAGGCGGGGACGTCGATGCCGGTGGAGGCCGCGAGCGCCGTGGCCGTCTGCTCCACGCCGTCGAGCGCGGCGCGGGTCTCGGTCAGGGAGTCTCGGAGCTGCTGCTCGAAGGCATGGGTCCACGTGACACCGCGAACCGGCTGCCACGGATGCGGCCCCAGGGCCCTCAAGGCGCGAAGCGTGCTGGCGAGTCCTTCCACTTCATGACTGGCTTCGCGAAAGCGCGCTTCCGTGAGTTCGCCAGGGGAAGGAAGGCTCAGGTGCACGTCCGGGGCATCCCCCAGGGACAGGAGCCGGCCGGTCGCGCCATAGAAGCTGAGCCCCAGGGGCCAGGGCCGATGGAGTGCCCGGACGTAGGCGTTGAGCGCCTCCCGCTGGGAGGTGAGTTCGTCTGAACGCGCCTTCCAGGGTGGGACGGGCGTTTGCCGGGTCCGCTCCCAGGCCCGGCCGAAGGACGCGAGCACTTCCTTCTTGTTGCTCTTGTGGCTGTGAAGCTCCAGGCAGAAGTCCTCGAGCCCCACGTCCCGGAGCCGCCGGTACACGACGTCCAGCGCCGCCATCTTCTCCGACACGAAGAGCACGCTCTTGCCCCGGGCAATCGCGGCGGCGATCAAGTTGGTGATGGTCTGTGACTTGCCCGTCCCCGGAGGTCCCTGGATGACGAACGAGCGTCCAGAGAGCGCGGAGGCGATGGTGGCGAGCTGCGTGGAGTCCGCGTTGACGACGCAGGGCAACTCCCCGGCCGGGACGTCGGCGTCCAGTTGCTCCGGCTGGAACTCCGTGCCGCTCGCGGGTGGCGCGGAGGTGCTGGCGGCGGCGATGTGGCGGACCAGCGGGTTGGAGAGAAGGACTTCTTCGTTGTCCTCCAGGTCCTTCCACATCAGGAACTTGGTGAAGGTGAAGAGCCCCACGTGGGCCTCTTCCAGCACCTCCCAGCCGGCCTGCTTCTGGATGGAGGTGCGGACGGCGCGGAGGATGGCGGGAACGTCCACCCCCTTCTCGTCGGGCTCGAGCGAAGTCAATGCACTGACGTCGAGGCCGAACTCGCGCTTGAGCTTCTCCACCAGGGTGACGTTGCCCAGGGGCTCCTCGGGGAGCCGCTCGATGCGCAGTCGCTCACGGGCGCGGTCCAGGCGGAAGGCGACGGGGTAGAGCAGCAGCGGGGCGAGCCGCGCCGTCGAGGGATCGCCCGGGTCGAACCACCGCAAGAGTCCGATGGCGATGTAGAGCGTCTGGGCGCCGCCTTCCTCCAGGTCCGTGCGTGCCGTGCGCTCCAGGTACCTGGCGCGGGACCAGAGCTCGGCTTCACGGAGCGGGGAGTGGATCAGTCCCTTGTCCAGGTCGCCGCGACGGCGGGTGGCGACCTCCTCCCCGGTGCCCCGGGCCTTCAGGAGCTTCGCTTCACGGGCATCGAGCGAGTCCATGTCCGGGGCGGGGATGATCTCGAAGGCCTCGCCTCCCGCCAGGCTGTCCTCGAACGCGCCGAGGTCCGGCATGTGGAGCTCCAGGGCGCTCCGCGTGTCGAGCCGGAAGTTGAGCAGCTTGTTGCGCAGCGTCAGGTCGAGCAGCTTCTCCTTCCAGCGGCTGAAGCGCGTGAGGACCTGGGCGCTCGGGGGTTTCGGTTCGACGGGTGGAGGCGCCGCCGCGGCGCTTTCGAGGATCGTCCGGATGCGCGCGTGTGCAGGCTCGCTCGACACCTGCTCAGCGGGTGGGGCCTCCACGGCGCGAAGGGGAAGCGGGCGGTAGCGATCGAACCGGAGGACGCTCACGTCGAGCGCGGCCACGAAGCGGCTGTCCTCCGAAAGGTGCTTGAGCCCTTCGCTGATGGCCCGCTCGAAGGGGGGACGCCCGGCGCCCACCGCCGTGGAGGAGTCGAAGGGGAGCAGGTGCCCCAGTGCGACGAGGTTGCGCAGCCGGGCCGCGTCCTCCACGAGCCCTTCCGGGAAGCGTTCGTCGATCAGCCACACCGCGGGGAACGCATGGCCCTGGACGAGCAGGAGCAGGGGGTGGAGTCCCATGGCCTCCAACGCGGAGGCGAAGAGGAGGGTGAGGTCCAGACAGCACCCCATGCGTTCCTGGAGGAGCTGATCCGGTAGCCGCACCTTCTGTCCATGAGACTCGAAGCTGGCGGGGAGCTCCACGTACCCGAGTTTCAAGGCCTGCACGGCTTCGTAGAGCGCGGCGGCCATGGCCCGAGCATGGCTGGGATTGCGCTTCTGGTAGCCGCTCAGGCCGCCGTCGCCCAGGGCCTGCTCCAGCAGGTTCCGCACATCCTTGAGCAGTTCGGGGATAACGGGATGGTTGGGCGTGACGAAGGTGGCGAGCAGGCCCAGCGGGGCGCGCGTTCCAGGCCAATGGTTGTAGGGGAGGACTTCGACATCCAGGGCTCCCTCGCGAAGGAGCGTGGCGTCCTCACGAAGCGCCCATCGGAGTTGGGCCCGCTCCGCCTCCACGACCGAGCGCAGGCGCCCGGCGGGCAGGCGCAGGTCGATGACCCCGAGGTTGGCTTCCTCGCCCGGAGGCAGTGGCGGCACGGGGAGCTGAAGGGGCTCTCCCAGGTCGGGCAGCAACTGCAGCTCGAGTGTGGTCGGTCCCAGTGCCCGCTCACCTGTATTCCGGATGAGTGCCTCCCGGATGAGCGGAACGCCGCTCTGCTCCATGGCGAAGTTCAACGTGGGTGCGCTGAGCAGCTCCACTTGGACCGGAGGAACCGCCGGGACAGGAATGGCCGTGGACATGGGACCTCGAGTGCGGGTGGCCAAGGCGACACATCCCGCTGACCGCGACAGCATGCCACGCGTGCGGTTGTCCAAGGATCCACGGGGGAGGGCGGGGTCTTTTGGCCCCCCTCCCATGGGCGATGGACATGCCTCGGAGGGAGTCTTTGCGTGGCCCTTCAAGGGCATGAATGGGATGGAGGTGGAAGACGTCGGACGCTCCATGGTGGTTCCTCCTGAGAGGCCTTCGCTCCGTGCGCTTCTTCCTGACCCTCCCGGACGGCCGTTCCTTCCCGCTGGAGAAGCCGGTGGTGTCCGTGGGCTCCGAGCCCGCGTGCGACGTCGTCCTCTCCGCACCGGGGGTGAAGGGCAGCCACGCCCTGGTGTTCCGTGACGCGCGCGGGTGGACGGTGTCCGCCGCCAGCGCGGACTGTGACGTCCGGGTTCGTGGCAAGCGGGTGGAGCTGGCGCCGCTGGAGCCGGGGGAGTCCTTCAGCGTGGGCAGGGCTTCGCTCACGCTGATGGTTTCGGAGGCGCCGGTCCGGGTTGAGCCTTCCTCGACGCCGTCCCGCCTGCTGGGCGTGCTGACGGACTTCGCTTCGCGGCTGCTCGTGCAGCGCCCTGCGTCGGAGCTGCTGGAGGCGGCGCTGCGGGGCATCGCGGACGTCACCTCCGCGGACGTGGGGTTCCTCGTGTCGGTGGAGGGGGACCGGCGGCAGGTGCTGGGGGCCACCGGCTCCGTGCCGGCTTCGGTGGTGGTGGACAGTCTGGTGGATCAAGTCGTGGGCTCGGGGGCTCCGGTGCTGGTGCCGGACATCGCGGCGGATGCGGCGCTCGCGGGGGCTCCCAGTGTCCTGGTGTTGCGGCTGACGTCCGCGCTCGTGCTGCCACTTCGCGCGGGCTCCGCGCCCCTGTGCGCGGTGTACCTGGGACGGCGCCTGGGCAGCCCTCCGTTCTCGACTCGCGAGTTGGAGGAGGCCATGGCGCTGTCGTCGCTCGCGGCGCTGCTGCTGGCCACGTCGCGGGAGCTGACGGAGCTGCGCGCCCAGGTGGACAGCCTCACGCAGCGGATCGCCGCGGCCACGTTCGAAGGGCTCATCGGTGAATCCCCGGTCATGCGGAACCTCTACCGGCAGGTGGAACGCCTGGGGCCCACGTCCCTGCATGTGCTCATCCAGGGAGAGACGGGCACGGGGAAGGAGGAGGTGGCCCGCGCGCTTCACCGGCGGAGCGGCCGGCGCGGCCGGCTGGTGGCCATCAACTGCGCGGCGCTTCCGGAGTCCCTCATCGAGCGTGAGCTGTTCGGCCACGTTCGCGGGGCGTTCTCCGGCGCGACCTCCGACCGCGCGGGGCTGGTGGAGGCGGCGGATGGGGGCACGCTGTTCCTGGATGAGATTGGAGACATGCCGCTGCCGCTCCAGTCGCGCCTGCTGCGCGTCGTCCAGGAGCACGAGGTGACGCGGCTGGGCGAGCATCGTCCCCGCAGGGTCGACATGCGCGTCGTGGCCGCCACGCATCAGCCGTTGAAGGCGCTCGTCGCTCGGGGTGCCTTCCGGGAGGACCTCCTCTTCCGGCTGGACGAGGTGCGCCTGGAGGTGCCCGCGCTGCGGGAGCGCGGTGAGGACGTGCTGCTCATCGCGCACCATGTCCTGAAGCAGGAGGGGGCGCGTGCGCGGGGCTTCACGCAGAAGGCGGCGGAGGCCCTGCGCGGTCATCCCTTCCCGGGCAACGTCCGCGAGCTCGTGTCTCGCGTGCGGCGCGCGGCCATCCTGGCGTCGGGGGAGCTCATCGGCGTCGAGGACCTGGACCTGGCCGCGGACACGGCACCACGGGTGCCCCTGGATGAGGCTCGCGATGCCTTCGTGCTGCGCTATGTGCGCGAGGCCATTGCCCGCAGCGGAGGCAGCAAGAAGGAGGCGGCCCGGGCTCTGGGCATCGGTGTGCGCTCCGTGTTCCGATACCTGGGGGAAGAGGACTGAGAGGCCTGATTGCGTGCGCGTGTCCTATTGTGGCGATTGCTCGCAGCTCTTGTCGTCGTGGCCGTGAGTTGTGCCGAAGCACCGGTGGCACCCAGTGCTGGTGCGGTTCGGATGTGGCGTGGGCCGCTCATGAACGTGCCAGGAGGCGGGCAGTTCCGCACCGTCATCTACTATGGGCCGTGGCAGTGCAGCTCCCAGCTCATGACCTATTGCCAGGAGAAATGCGCGGGAGGCGGCCACGTCCTCCAGGGATGCATGTGGCTGGCGGACGTGAAGATGGATTTTCAGGGCACGCTGATTCAGGCCGGCAGCCGGTTTGGGATGGCGCATTGTTGCTGCAACTACGGAGCACTGAGGGGATGAGAAAAAATTAACGATTCTGATGCATCCAAAGGATGCATAAGCGCTGCTGTGCGAGCATGAATCGCCATGGCGGGGAGCAAACGGCCGCGAGTGCGTGTGCTCCGGCCGAAACGGA
>NZ_RAWF01000367.1:0-7801 GCF_003612075.1 Corallococcus sp. CA041A | reverse complement strand
GGCGGGGCTTCAGCGGTTTCGGAGGGACGCGTGGACACGGCGGGCGCGCACATGCGCAGAGCCGCCTGGGGGAGTCAAACGGCGCGGTGCCCCCCTGGAAGCCCTCCTGCTCGTACTTATCTCCAGGGTGTTCGGGGAAATCCGCTGGCGTGACGCATCTGATACAGCGGGCGCGGACGGGAGGACGCATGGCGCGCAAGCAACGGACGCCCAGGTGGCTGGAGGCCGCGAGGCGCAGGGGACCGGAGACCCCGGCGGGCCCGGGCGCGGACTGGCTGACGCGAGCGCTGGGCCGGGCCGGCGTGCTGCCCCGGACCGAGGCCGAGCAGGCAATAAGCGAAGGCCGCGTGGAGGTGGACGGCCGGGTGGAGCGGGAGCCGTTCGCGCCGGTGGGGCAGGGGACGCGGGTGCGCGTGGACGGCGTGGAGCGCGCGCTGACGCGCCAGGTGCGGGCGCTGATGTTCCACAAGCCCTCGGGGCCGGTGGTGCACGGGTCGGATCCAGAAGGCGTGGGCACTGTCTTCGAAAGGCTGCGCGCGGTGCTGCCGCCGGAGCTTCAAGGCTTCGAGTGGTACGCGGTGGGGCGCCTGGACCGGGACACCACGGGGCTCCTGCTCTTCACCAACGACGAGCGGTTGGTGCGGCACGCGACGGCGCCGGAGACGCACCTGTCCAAGCGGTACGTGTCGCGCGTGGAGGGGCATCCCCTGGAGGCGGCGCTGACGAGGCTGCGAGAGGGATTGACGCTGGAGGACGGCCCCACGCGCCCGGCGGAAGCCATGCTCCGTGCGCCCGACGTGGTGGCGCTCACGCTCACGGAAGGGCGGCACCACCAGGTGAAGCGGATGCTCGCGGCGGTGGGGCACCCGGTGCTCACGCTGCACCGTGAGTCGGTGGGGCGGGTGGTGCTGGACGTGGCGGAAGGGGCGTGGCGCGAGCTGACGGACGCGGAGGTGGCGGAGGGGTTGGGGTTCCAACCCGGCGCGGACTAGAAGCCGATGTTCTTGAGCCGCTCTCTCGCCTTCGCTGGGTTCGCCATGTTCCTGGGGGACATCAGCAGGTACCGGTCATGGGCCTTCTTGGCCTTGGCCTTGTTGCCGACCAGGGTGTAGGCGGTCTCCAGACCCAGCCAGGCTCGCCGGATGCCGGGATCCTTCCAGGTGACGGCCTCCAGGAGCTTCACGGCCTCCCTGTGGTCCTTGGACGTGCCCGGCTTGAGCTTGATGAGCGTCAGGCCCAGCTCGAGCTTCGCCTCGACCGAGCCCGGCTTCATGGCCAGCGCGTTCCGGAAGGTGGCGGCGGCCTCCGGGTACTTCTCGTCGCGGAAGGCCGTGCGGCCGGTCTCCATCATGTCGGCGAAGGTCTCCGGCTTCACGATGCGGCCGGAGGCCGACGAGAGGGCTTTCGCATCGTCCAGGACCCGCACCACCTTCGCGCGGCTGGGGTGCGTATCCGGGGCGTACTCCAGGAAGCGCTGATAGTGCGTCACACTGGTGCGGCTGTCATTGAGTCGCGCGTACAGCATCCCCAGCAGGAGCTGGCATTCCGCTTCCTGGGAGAACTGCTTCGCGCACTGGTGCGCCAGGTCCACTGCGTCCTGGATCGCTCCCTGCTGCACGCGCGCCTGGACGCGGTCCTGGTAGTTGGCCAGCGAGAGGGGCGCTTCCGGAAGCGGTGCCACGGTGAGGGGCGCGCTGCCTATCGTCTGGGGGACCGCGGAAGGCCGTGCATCATTGGGAAGGGTTTGAACCGTGCTGGAGGGACGCTCGATGGGGCTCGCGGCTCCAAGGGGCTCCGGCGGCACGGCGGAGGAGAAGAACCACAGGACGCTGGCCCCGAGCGCCACACCCGTGGTGCTCAATCCCAGCATCCACTTGCGCGAGGTCGCGGGGGCGAGCGCGGACGGGGCCTCCTCCTCCACGATTTCGACGCTGGAGGATTCGGGGAGGGGGATCCTGCCGGTATGGAGCAGCGGCCTGGGATTCGGGGGCTTCTTCGCGAGTGCCGGTTCCTGCTCGCGCCAGGACTCCAGCTCCTCCTGGAAGGAGTCCGGGACGGACAGCTCGCGGCCATGCGACAGCAGGTCTTCACGAAACAGCATCCGCAGCAGATGCGCCAGGCTCAGCGAGGAGACTCGCGGGTGGTTCGCGTACAGGAAGCCAGCGAGGGCCTCCGCGAAGGCATGGCTGGACTCGAAGCGCTGGGACAGGTCCGGATGCAGGGCCTTGAGGAGGATGCGCTGGAGCGCCGCCGGCAGGTCCGGCCGTGACTCGCTCAGCGATGGGAGCTCGCCGCGAGCGATGCGCATCATCACGACCGCGGGCGGTCCCTCCAGGGGAAGCTTCCCGCAGAGCAATTCATGGAGCACGACGCCGGTGGCCCAGACGTCCGTGCGCGCATCCACGTCCTCTCCGCGCGCCTGCTCCGGGGAGAAGAAGAGGTACTTGCCCTTCACCACGCCGGGCTCGGTCTTGAGGTCCCGGATGAGCTGGGCCTTGGCGATGCCGAAGTCGACGATCTTGACCTGGCCCTCGTAGCTGATGAGCACGTTGTCCGGGGAGATGTCGCGGTGGACGATGCCCAATGGTTGGCCACTGCTGTCCGTGCGGGTGTGCGCGTAGTGCAGCCCCCGGCACATCTCCATCGCGATGAAGACGGCGATGGGAACGGGCAGGGTGCCCATGCCGCTCTTCATCGCGCGCTTGAGGAAGCGGTGGAGCGGCTGGCCGTCCACGAACTCCATGGCGAGGAAATACCCACCGTCCACCCGGCCGAAGTCGAAGACCTGGGCGACGTTGCCATGGGACAGCGTGGCGGAGATGCGCGCCTCGCTGATGAACATGGAGATGAAGGCTTCGTCGTTGGCGTATTCCGGCAGGACCTTCTTGATGAGGACCGGCTTGGTGACGCCCGCGTCGCCGACCAGCTGGGCGCGCCACGTCTCCGCCATGCCGCCCTGGCCCAGCCAGGACACCAACTCATACCGTCCGAAGGTGTCGCCTGCCTGGAGTGCCATGGGTTGGAAGTCCTGCGTCTAGAATCGCTTGGTGATTGAAAATACGCCTTTGAGGATGAAGGCACTCTAGTCCTACAGCTGTAGTTCGGAAGACTCCGCAGTCCTCCGCTTGTTGAAGAAAAAGGAGGGGGAGGATCGATTCTTCCCAATTACAACTGTAGGACTGGGCGCGCCACCTGGGGGCGCCTACTCCTGACGACGCTGCACGGCCTGGAGCAGGTCGTACATGCTCCTCACCTGCTTGAGGGTCGGTGTCCTGCTGCCGCCCTCGTCGAAGTCGTCCGCGAGCCTGCCGTAGAGGGTGCACGCCATCGGCATGGCCTCGCAGCCGTGGACGATTTTGAGCTGCCTGAAGAGCGCTTGCGTCCGCACCCATTCCTTGTTCACCTCGCTGACTGCATCGCCCTCCTTCACGGAAGCGAGGTGGTGCGGCGAATTCGATTTCTGCGTTTGCTCCAAGGCCCTGATGACAAGATCTCTCTTGGGGTAGCCTGCAGGGGTGAGTGTTAGGAATGTCTCGTAGGATTGCTCGCTCTTCTTGAAGTCTTTGAGGTTGGCATGGGTGACGCCGAGCATGAGGTGGCACTCGGGGATCTTGGGCATTCTGGCTGCGCAGGCTTGTGCCAGCTCAAGTGCTGAATTGAGATCAGATCTGATGAGTTCCCGGACTCTTGCCTGTATTTTGTCAATGGAGTCGGGACGGATCCTGACACCTGAGACAGTGTATTCGTCAGTGGTCGGGGTGGTGTCGTCCACCCTCTCTTGCGGTGCCACGATGGGCGCGGCTGCCACGACAGGCGTTGGTTTTGGCGCTTCGACAGTGACGGGCGCGCGGATCGGCGTCGGAGGCGGCGGCGCTCCTTCGTGGGGCACGGGCGCGTGCGCATCCATCAGCAGCCACACGCTCACGCCCACGACCATCAGTCCTCCCGCGCTCAACCCATAGATCAGCGGGCGTGAGGTTCCAGGCGACGCCACGATGGACCGGGGCTGGGTTGTCTCCGTGACCGGTGGAGGAGTGGCCGCCCGGAGGCGCCGGGTCTGGCGCTCGGTCGAGGGCCGCGGCGTCACCGGCTCCTCCGGCAGGGGCTGCTGTCGCCAGGACTTCAGCTCCTCCAGGAAGGAGCCCGGCACGGACATCTCCCGGCCCTCCTGCGCCAGGTCTCCCCGGAACAGCACGCGCAACAGGTGCGCGATGGTCATGGCGGAGAAGCGCGGGAAGTTCGAATACAGGAACCCCGCCAGTGCATCCCCGAACGCATGGCTGGATTCGAAGCGATGCTCCCGGTCCGGAGTCAGCGCCTTCATCACGATGTCGTTGAGTTCTCGCGGCAGGTCCGGCCGGAGCACGCTCGGCGCGGGAATCTCCCCGCGTCCCACGCGCATCATCACCACGTGCGGCGGCCCCTCCACCGGCAGCTTCCCGCAGAGCAACTCATAGAGCACGACGCCCGTGGCCCAGACGTCCGTGCGCGCGTCCACGTCCTCCCCTCGCGCCTGCTCCGGAGAGAAGAAGAGGTACTTGCCCTTCACCACCCCGGGCGCCGTCTTGAAGCCCCGGATGAGCTGCGCCTTGGCGATGCCGAAGTCGACGATCTTGACCTGGCCTTCGTAGCCCAGCAGCACGTTGTCCGGAGAGATGTCCCGGTGGACGATGCCCAGCGGCTGGCCACTGCTGTTCGTGCGCGTGTGCGCGTAGTGCAGGCCCCGGCACATCTCCATCGCGATGAAGACCGCGACAGGAACAGGCAGGGCACCCAGGTCGCTCTTCAACGCGCGCTTGAGGACGCGGTGCAGCGGCTGGCCATCCACGAACTCCATGGCCAGGAAGTACTCACCGTCCACCCGGCCGAAGTCGAAGACCTGGGCCACGTTGCCGTGGGACAGCGTGGCGGAGATGCGCGCCTCGCTGATGAACATGGAGATGAAGGCTTCGTCGTTGGCGTACTCGGGAAGCACCTTCTTGATGAGCACGGGCTTCGTCACGCCCGCGTCGCCTACCAATTGGGCGCGCCACGTCTCCGCCATGCCGCCCCGGCCCAGCCAGGAGACCAGCTCATACCGCCCGAAGACGTCGCCCGCTTGCAGTGCCATGGGGCGGACATTCTAAACCCAGATTCCAGGGAGGACAGAATCGAGACTGTCTTTCTCCTGCTCGGCCGCTTGGGATGTCAGCGAGTGGAAAGGCGGACCGCTCAACCCGCGTTGCCGGTCTTTCCCAGCATCTCGACGACCTTCGCCCGGCGCGGGTGGTCCGTGGGTGCGAGCTTCAGGAAGGTCTCGTAGTGCTGCGTGCTCTCCCGGGGATGGTTGAGCTTCGCGTGGACGGCCCCCAGCATGAGATAGCACTCCGGCATGTCTGGGTTGTTCGCCGCGCAGTCGTTGGCCGCTTCCAGGGCCGCGTCGTAGTCCTTGCTCTGCATCAGGCCGGAGACCTTCTGCTGGACCTCCTGCTGCTTCGTCTTCACGAGCGAGGAGACCTTCTGCTGCACCTCCTGCCGCTTGGAGTCGAGCAGTCCGAAGACGCCCTTCTTGGGCGCGGGCTCGCTCTCCGGAACGGCGGGCCGCGGCTCCTGGACGGCGCTGGCCGCGACGACCGTGGGCTGCTCGACGACGGGCACGGGCTCCGGCTCCTCGGCCTGGACGCGTTGGGTCGCGCGGACGGGCTTGGCCGGCTTCCGGGTGGGATGCGCGGGCCGCGCGGCTTCTGGCTCGGTGGGACTCATGTCCGGAACCTCCGCAACGAGCTCCGGCTCCTGCACCGGACTCGGGGCGGGCGGTTCGGGTTCGACCTTCGGGGCGGGGGCTTCGACCGCCACCGTTTGGGGCACAGGCGCGGGTTGCGCGACGGGCTCCGGCGAACGCGAGCCCACGAGGAGCCAGAGACAGGCTCCAGCCACGGCCAGGCCTCCTGCCGCGCTCGCGCCGTAGAGCACCTTGCGCGAAGGACCTGACGGAACCGTGGGCGCATCCGGCTGTGTCGTCTCCGTGGGCGGAGGCTTCGCGACGGCTCGCACCATCCGCCGGGTCTGGATCTGCTCTGGCGATGGGGCATCCAGGAGCTTCGCCAGCGCGGGCTCGCCCCACTTCCTCGCCTCGTCATGGAAGGTCTTGGGCACGGACAGCTCGCGGCCCTCGTGCGTCAGGTCCGCGCGGAACAGCACGCGCAACAGGTTCGCGAGGCTCAGCGAGGAGAAGCGCGGGTAGTGGGCATGGAGGAACTCCGCCAGCGCATCCCCGAAGGCATGGCTGGATTCGAAGCGCCGCTCACGGTCCGGAGCCAGCGCCTGCATCACCAGCGCATTCAGCTCCTTGGGCAGGTCCGGCCGGAGCGTCGTGGGCGCGGGAATCTGCCCCTCGGCGATCTTCATCATCACCGTCTGGGGCGGCCCCTCCACCGGAAGCCTCGCGCACAGCAACTCGTACAGCACGACAGCGGTGGCCCAGACATCCGTGCGTGCATCGACCTCTTCACCGCGCGCCTGCTCCGGGGAGAAGAAGAGGTACTTGCCCTTCACCACGCCGGGCTCCGTCTTGAAGCCGCGCAGCAGCTGCGCCTTCGCGATACCGAAGTCGACGATCTTGACCTGGCCCTCGTAGCTGACGAGCACGTTGTCCGGAGAGATGTCCCGGTGGACGATGCCCAGCGGCTGGCCGCTGCCGTCCGTGCGCGAGTGGGCGTAGTGCAGGCCCCGGCACATCTCCATCGCGATGAAGACCGCCACGGGAATCGGCAGCGCCCCCAGGCCCGCCTTCTTCGCGCGCTTGATCACCTTGTCGAGCGGCTTGCCGTCGACGAACTCCATGGCGAGGAAATACTCGTCCTCTACCTGTCCGAAGTCGAAGACCTGCGCGACGTTGCCATGGGACAGCGTGGCGGAGATGCGCGCCTCGCTGATGAACATGGAGATGAAGGCCTCGTCGTCCGCGTACTCCGGAAGGACCTTCTTGATCAGCACGGACTTGGTGACGCCCGCCGCGCCCACCAGCTGGGCGCGCCACGTCTCCGCCATCCCGCCCCGGCCCAGCCAGGACACCAACTCATACCGTCCGAAGGTATCTCCGGCTTGCAGTTCCATATGGGGCGCGCATCCTATACGGAAGCCAGCAAAGCCCGAATGAAGGCCCCCTGCCTGCCGGGTTCGCGAGCAGCCCCTCCCGCGGACAGCGTGAAGCCGCAGGGGTTCTCAGGGGGCGGTCGCCCGCAGCTCGACGAGCTTCTGCACGACATCGGGACGCCGCGGATGATTCGCGGGCGCGTACGCCATGAAGCGCTCATAGCTTCGCGTGCTCTCAGAGGCCTGATTCATCTTCGCCAGGACGTCACCCTGCAACAGGTAACAGTCCGGCTCCCGGGGAAGCCGCGCCACGCATTGGTTGGCTGCGTCGAGTGCTTCCTTCGGGCGGCCTCGCGTCAGGTGCATCAGGACGGCGCTTCGGGAGGACTCCAGCTCCGCCTCGTTGGCGGGCGTCTGCGCCTGGGGCTTGCGCTGCAGCAAGGCCGCCAGTCGATCCGTCACGGCGCTCCGCCGGAGATCGGTGGGGGACGCGTACTGCAGGAAGGCCTGGTAGTGGCTCACGCTCTTGTCGATGGACCGGAGCCGTTCGTGGGTGAGGCCCGCCGCCAGCCGGCAGTCCACGTTGTCAGGCACTGCGTCCACGCAGGTCTGGACCAGCTTCGCGGCCCGCGTCAGCTCCTTGCTGTTCCTGCTCAGGCGATACACGTCATCGAGCAGACTGCGCACCCGGGTCTCACTCCACGCAAGGGCTGCCGGGGGCGGGGAC
>NZ_RAWF01000366.1:0-7803 GCF_003612075.1 Corallococcus sp. CA041A | reverse complement strand
CGCTCTCGATGTGGCGGCCCGCGTACGGGCCTTCGAGTCCGTGGAAGTACCAGTAGGGCACACCGTTGATGCCGGTGACGAGCGCCGTCTCCGGGCCCAGCAGCCGGGCGATTCGAGGCGCGGCGGCTGACGGTCCAGGCGTGGTACGCGCGCCTGGAGCGGGACGAGGTGACGGTGACGGAGCACTACCGGTTGGAGGGCGATCTCCCGGCCCGGCCGGTGGACACCCGGGGTGAGCGACCGCTTTTGCTCGTGCGCGAGGGCGATCAATTCTTGTTTTCGCCCGGGCTGATGTAGGCTTCCCGAGGAGGCAGGGGCCCGCGCGGGCCGAGTCATGGACGAAGCCCTCAAGCAGCTACTGACCCTCGGGCGCGGCTCCTTCGAGAAGAAGCAGTACGCCCAGGCCGAGCAGTTCTTGACGAAGGTGGTCGAGCAGAATCCGACCTTCGCCGACGTCTACAACATGCTCGGCATCATCTACCACGACCAGGGCCAGTTCGCCCGGGCGCAGCGGGCCTTTGAGTCCGCGCTGCGGCTCAACCCCGCGTACACCGAGGCCGCGCTCAACCTGGCGGTCATCTACAACGACATGGGGAAGTACGCGGAGGCGAAGGAGGTCTACCAGGCCGCCTTGTCCCGCCAGAAGGGCGCCCCCGGCGAACTGGACCCCTACGTCATGAAGAAGGTGGCCAACATGTACGCCGACATCGGCGACGTGTTCGCCTCCAGCGGCGTGTGGGCCAAGGCCATTGAAGAGTACCGCCGCGCGCTGGCCCACTTCCCGGAGTTCGTGGACATCCGCCTGAAGCTGGGCAATGCCCTGAGGGACGCCGGCGACAATGCGGCGGCCCTGGCGGAGTACGAACAGGTCATCGCGCAGAATCCGTCGTACATTCCTGGACGGATCAATTATGGAATCGCCCTGTACTCGGCGGGACGCCGTGACGAGGCGGTGAAGGTCTGGGAAGACGTGCTCGTGCGCAGCCCCGGCAACAAGAGCGCGCAGATGTACCTCAACCTGGTGAAGGACCCGGGCAAGGCGGAAGTAACGGGTTGAGCACCATGGCAACTTCCATCATCGAGGTCGCGGCACCGTGAGCACTCCTGGCGGTACGGCGAAGTCCTTTGCCCTCAAGTTCATCTCCGGGAAGTACCAGGGCGGTGAGTTCCCGCTGAAGGCCAACAAGCAGATCGTCGTCGGACGGTCGAGCGAGTTGGACATGGTGCTCGTGGAGGACATGGTCTCGCGCAAGCACGCGAAGATCCTGTTCTCCGACGGAGCCATCACCATCGAGGACCTGGGGTCCACCAACGGCACCTTCGTCAACGGCGAGAAGGTCAAGCAGGCCAAGCTGAAGGAGGGGGACCGCATCCTCATCGGGACCTCCATCCTCAAGCTCGTGCACCAGGGCGCGGAGAGCGCCGCCGTGGACGAGAGCGTCGTGAAGCAGAAGCTGGAGGAGGCCGCCGCCGCACAGGCCGCGCGGACCACCAAGGCCAGCTCCATGACGGGGAAGATTGAGGAGATTCCCCTCCCGGACCTGCTCCAGCTCTTCCACACGTCCAAGAAGAACGGCGTGCTCGTGGTCAACAACGCCCACGAGGGTCGCATCTACCTGCGCCAGGGCCGCGTGTACTACGCGGTCATCGACGACAACCACAACCTGGGCCCGCAGAAGAGCTTCAACCGCATCGTCACCTGGGAAGAGGGTGACTTCGAGCTGCGCCCGGCGGACTCGCAGGAGTTCATGGTGGAGCTGGACTCCTCCACCGAAGCGCTCCTGATGGACGCCCTGCGGCAGCTGGACGAGTTCAAGCGGCTGCAGCCGAACCTGCCGCCCATGGCCACGGCGCTGCGCATCGCGCAGCCGCTGACGGCGCCCTTGAAGGAACTGACGCCGGAGCACCTGGACGTGCTGCAGTTGGTGCACAACCACGGCTCGTTGGGTGGCGTGCTGGACCACTCGGACGGCGACGACGTGCTCACCGCCGAAACGGTGGTGCAGCTCATGAAGCGCGACTACGTGCGCGCGGAGTAGGGCGCGGGGGAACACCATGGCGGGCGAGAAACCGGTGAAGGCCAAGCGCCTCACCGAGATGAGCCACTGCGCGGGCTGCGCGGCGAAGCTCAAGGCGGGGGACCTGGCGAAGGTCCTGGGCGGGCTGAAGGGGAAGACGTCTCATCCCCGGGCCCTGGTGGGATTCAACACGAATGACGACGCCGCCGTGTACCAGGTGGCGCCGGGCATGGCCGTGGTGGAGACGGTGGACTTCTTTCCGCCGCTCGTGGACGACCCGTTCCAGTTCGGCGCCATCGCCGCGGCCAACGCCCTGTCGGACATCTGGGCCATGGGCGCGAAGCCGCTGTTCGCGCTCAACCTGGTGTGCTTCCCGGACGAACTGCCGCTCAAGACGCTGCAGAAGATTCTCGCGGGCGGCCAGTCCAAGGCGGACGAGGCGGGCATCCCCATCCTCGGCGGCCACAGCATCCGCGACCCGGAGCCCAAGTTCGGCATGGCCGTCACCGGCGTGGTGCACCCGAAGAAGGTGCTCACCAACGCGGGCGCGAAGCCGGGGGACGTGCTGCTGCTCACCAAGCCCGTGGGCACGGGCATCGCCACCACCGCCATCAAGCGGGGCCTCGCGTCCAAGGCGCTGACGAAGCGCGTGACGGCGCAGATGGCCACGCTCAACAAGGCGGCCGGTGAGGTGTTCGCGTCGGGTGCGTTCAAGGTGAACGCGCTCACGGACGTGACGGGCTTCGGCCTGCTGGGCCACCTGCTGGAGATGATGAACGGCGCGAAGACGCGCGCGGCGGTGGACCTGGAGCGCATCCCGCTCATCGCGGAGGTGCCCGCGCTGGCGGAGGCCGGTGTGATTCCAGGCGGCACGAAGACGAACCTCGCCCACGTGAAGAAGCAGGTGACGTTTCCGGAAGGGCTGCCGGAGCACATCCAGTGGCTGCTCGCGGATGCGCAGACCAACGGCGGCCTCCTGGCCAGTGTGCCCGCGCGCCATGCGCTCAAGGCCATCCAGGCGCTGGAGAAGGCGGGCGTGGACGCGGCCCTCATCGGCGAAGTGCAGGCGGGCCGCCCCGGCATCGACGTCATCGGCTGAGGCGACCGCGTCCGGGAGCGGATTTCGCCTCCGGGCCGGGCCTCCGCTAACATCCCTGCGCGAATGTCGCCGCGCCGCTTCCCTCTCGGTCTCGTCATGCTCGCGTGCCTCCTGCCGGCCCTCGCCGGAGCGGGGGAGCGCGGTGCTCGCATCGTCATCGACCCGGGACATGGCGGGGCGAAGGAGGGCGCGAAGGGGCCCGGCGAAATCTGGGAGAAGGAGGTCGCGCTCCAGATTGCCCAGCGCCTGCGCGACAAGCTGGAGGCCGCGGGCAGCGAGGTGTTCCTCACGCGTGACCGCGACACGCTGATGGCGCTGTCGGAGCGGGTGGAGTTCTCCAACATCCAGCGGCCGGACCTCTTCCTCTCCATCCACGCCAACTCCATGCCCACGAAGCGGCTGCGCGAGCGCACCGAGGGCATCGAGACGTACTTCCTCTCCGCCAACGCCTCCGGTGAGGCGGCGCGCGCGGTGGCGGACCGAGAGAACGCGGAAGCCCCCACGGCCCGTGCGGCGCGTGGACACTCCACGCTGGCCTTCATCCTGGATGACCTGGCGCGCACGGAGGCGCACTCGGATGCGTCCCGGCTGGCCTACGCCATCCACCCGCGGCTGGTGTCGAAGAGCGGCGCGGCGGACCGGGGCGTGCAGCAGGCGCCCTTCTTCGTCCTCACGGGCGTGGAGGCGCCGGCGGTGCTGATTGAAGTGGGCTTCATCTCCCACCCGCAGGAGGGCGCGCGGCTGGGGAAGGCCGCGTACCAGGAGACGCTGGCGGAGGCCATCGCGGACGGGGTGCAGGCCTTCCTCCGGGAGACGCGGCGGCGGGACTCCTCGCCCTCGCAACCGGTGGCTGGATCCACCGCGCCCTGATAAAGCGTGGGGGCTTCGCCTGTCCCTCCCTGTCAGGAGCCTTTCCCCGTGCGTTCGTTCAACCGTGGTGCGCTGGACCTCCGGCCTGTCACCCTCACGCCCAACGTCAACCGCTACGCGGAGGGCTCCGTCCAGGTGGAGTTCGGCCACACCAAGGTACTCGTCACCTGCTCGGTGGAGGACCGCGTCCCGCCGCACCTGATGGGCAAGGGCTCGGGCTGGGTGACGGCCGAGTACGGCATGCTCCCGCGCGCCACGCACACCCGCGGCGCGCGCGAGGCCGCCAAGGGCAAGCAGTCCGGCCGCACCATGGAGATCCAGCGGCTCATCGGCCGTGCCCTGCGTGCGTCGGTGGACCTGCAGGCGCTGGGCGTGCGCACCTTCACGCTGGACTGTGACGTCATCCAGGCGGACGGCGGCACGCGCACCGCGTCCATCACCGGCGCGTACGTGGCGCTGGTGATGGCCATGCGCTCGCTCAACAAGCCGGGCCTGCTGAAGGGCCTCACTCCGCTGGCCGCGGTGTCCGTGGGTGTGGTGAACGGCGAGGTGCGCGTGGACCTGGACTACGACGAGGACTCCACCGCGGAGGTGGACCTGAACCTCGTGGCCACGGGCGACGGCCGCATCGTGGAGGTGCAGGGCACCGCCGAGCACAAGCTCTTCGACCGCAAGTCGATGGACGCGATGCTGGACGGGGGCCTGGCCGCCATCCAACAGCTCGCCGCCGCGCAGGCGAAGGTGCTGGGATGAAGCCGAAGCTGCTCTTCGCCACCGGCAACGCCGGCAAGCTGCGTGAGCTGCGCGCGCTCGTGGGAGACGCGGTGGAGGTGGTGTCCCTCAAGGACCTGCCCCCCATCCCCGAGCCCGTGGAGGACGCCGACACCCTCGAGGGGAACGCGGTGAAGAAGGCCCGCGAGTACTCGAAGGCCACCGGCCTGCCCGCGCTGGCGGACGACTCCGGGCTGTTCGTGGACGCGCTGGACGGACAGCCCGGCGTGCTTTCCGCCCGGTACGCGCCGGGGGACGACAAGGCCCGGTACGAGAAGCTCCTCACCGAGCTGGCGGACGTGCCGGATGAAAAACGCACCGCGTCCTTCCGCTGCGCCCTGGCGTTGGTGACGGGGAAGGGTGACGAGGCCCGGGTGGAGGTGGGCCGCTGCGAGGGCGTCATCCTGCGGGCTCCGAAGGGGACGAACGGCTTCGGCTACGACCCCGTGTTCCAGGTGGAGGGGGAGGGCGGGCGCTCCATGGCGGAGCTGGCGCCGGAGGAGAAGTCGCGGGTGTCGCACCGGGCCCGGGCCTTCCAGTTGATGAGGCGCCATCTGTTGGCGCTTTGACCGGCCGGGCGGGCGTCAGGAAGAGCAAGCTTGCGCGTCCGTCCGCGTTAGGCGAAGAATGCAGCACTTCTCGGGGCGTAGCGCAGCCTGGTAGCGCACCTGCCTTGGGCGCAGGGGGTCGGAGGTTCGAATCCTCTCGCCCCGATTTGAAGTGCCGTGATGTTTCAGCCGTGAGGACCGGCCAGCTCCAGTAGCTCAGCTGGATAGAGCACCGACCTTCTAAGTCGGGGGTCGCAGGTTCGAGCCCTGCCTGGGGCGCTAATCTGCTGGCCGGTGGTTTTGGGCCTTGAACAGCCCCGGTTTCCACGGTAGGAGACCGCCGCAGCAACGCCGTGAGACGTGCGAAGTGACGGCGAATGTAGCTCAACTGGTTAGAGCGCCGGACTGTGACTCCGGAGGTTGCCGGTTCGATCCCGGTCATTCGCCCTTCTTTGCTTCCCCGCGCCTATAGCTCAACTGGATAGAGCATCGGCCTTCGAAGCCGAGGGTTGGGGGTTCAAGTCCCTCTGGGCGCACTGTCTCAACCCTCTTGAAGCCGCGTCAGACGCCGCCTCCCGGCTCCGCGCTTCGGTTCCCCACAGTCCAAACGCATCCACCGCACCCCGTGCGGCACTGGAATCGTTCACGGGGAAATAATTCCTGTCATCGACGTCTGGTTTGTCTAAAAGGCGCCTCATCTTTCGTAGAAGGGGCATATGACAAACAAGACGAACGCCAGGCGTTGGGACGCGTGGCGATGTGTTGCGAGGTTCGTGGTCGCGGTGTCTGCTTTCAGCACGGTTGCGTGCGGACCTGAAAGCGCCCCAACCCTGGCGCCAGCCAATCCGAAAGCCAGTGAATCGGCGCTCACGGACTTCACGGATGATCGCGTGGATGTCTATGGGACGGCGAATATCAACCTGCTGGACCTTGCGATGAATTCAACGCCCAGCCGGATGTACACAGGGGGGGCACCTACCGCGGCCCAGCTGGCCGCGAGCACACCGCTGGGGACCGCGAAGAATCTCTGCCCCAGTGAGCGCTTCCTGAGCGACCCGACGTTGGCGGATTGCTCGGGCGTGCTCATCGACGACGACGTCGTGCTGACCGCGGCGCATTGCCTGAGCTCCATCTGCGATGGGAGCTGGGTCTTTGGCTACTACCACACCTTCACCGGGTACATTCCCCCCATGACGAGCGCGGATGCATTCCAGTGCTCGAGTGTCATTGTCAAGGGAGCTGCCTGGGTCAACGACTACGCGGTCATCCGATTGAATCGTGCCGCGACGCCCCGGTTCAAGCCGGCGCGGGTTGCCTTCGGCAACAATCCATTCCCCGTGGGTCACCCCATGGGAATGATTGGTTCGCCTTCGGGGATGCCGCTGAAGATCGACGCGGCAGGGGTCCTGCACGCGGACACCACGTCCACCAAGATCGCAGCGTCCCTGGATGCATTCGGTGGGAACTCAGGAAGCGCGGTGTACGATCTGTCGGGCTACACCGTCGCGGGCGTCCTCTATGCCGGCCGGGGCGGGGATGACTACGTGCCGGGCCCTGGGGGGACCTGCAACGTGGTGAACCGGGTGCTGTCGAGTTATACCGGCTCCGCCTACCCCATCCGGCTCGTGTTGAATGACCTCTGCGCAACGCCCGGCTTCACCAGCGATCGCCTCTGCTTCAAGCACAAGGGTGCGCTGGAAAGCATCGACAGCGCGGGCTGGGTGTCAGGGTGGATCTTCGACCGCAGGACGCCGGAGGCCCCGGTCACGGTCTCGATCAACATCACCCGCACGACCTTCCCCCCTGCCGCTACGACGCTCACCGTTCTGACGGATCAAGTCCGGACGGACATCAACCAGGAGTTCGGCCTCACGGGAGCCCATGGTTTCCGCTTCCAGCTGCCGGCCTCGTACCGCACGACAGGGTTTGTGGGCGCTCAGGTCTCGGAAGTCACCTTTCCCGTCTACGTCTACAATCTGCCTGGGAGTGGCATGTTCTACAACCTGACGCCGTGAGCCGCATCGAGGCCGCCAACGTGTAGCAAGACGCCCGCGTCCCCTCTTCGGGAACGCGGGCGTTCTTCAGCTCAGCGAATGACGCGGCCTCAGGCCTCCGGGTTCGTCCCGGCGCGGTCCTTGGAGGACGGCGCCTGGCAGCGCAGCTCCGTCTCCGCCTCCAGCGCGGTGAGGTTCTCGCGCATGGCCTTCGCCCAACGGGCCCGGGGCTGCTCCATCAGCTTCTCGTGCGCCAGGTCGATGGTCTCGCTCAGCTCGTCGTCGGACAGCTCGGATGTCGCCTTTCCCTTGTGGGGGCCGAACGCCACCACCACCGCGCTCGCCTTCGAACGCTCGGGCGTCTGGGACACGGGCACCGCCGCCACCGTCGTGGCCGGCGCCAGCGGCACGTCCACGTCCAGCCGCGCCTCCTCCTTCTCCGGAGTCCGCGCCGTCTCCACCACCTTGGCGGCTTCCGCGGGGGCGGGGGCCGGAGCCAGGGT
>NZ_RAWF01000365.1:0-7787 GCF_003612075.1 Corallococcus sp. CA041A | reverse complement strand
GAGGTAAAGCCGCCCCCGCCTCCGCCCGTCGCGAAGCCTCCTCCTCGCGCCGCGCCGCCTGTCGCCAAGGCCGCTCCTCCGCCCGCGGCGATGCCCACCGTCGCTCCCGCGCCACTGAAGGCCCCGGACGCGGTGCCGCTCGACAAGCCGCCCGAGGCTGAGAAGGAAGTCGTCGCCGCGGCACCCATGGCCGTCGGTGGCACGGGCACGCTCGTCCCTGGCGGTGTGGTGGGTGGCACCGGCAGCGGCGAGGGCATGGCCATCGGTGGTGGCCGCGCGCAGCCCATCAATCTCCCGGAGGCGGGGACGCCGCCGGAGCCGCTGGCCTCCAACCTCATCCCCGAATACCCCGCCGACGCCCGCTCCAAGGGGCTGGAGGGGATGGTCATCCTCAAGGGCGTCGTCGAGGTCGACGGCCGCGTCACCGGCCTCAAGGTGATGCGCGGCGATGAGCCCTTCGCCAGCGCCGCGCTGGCCGCCGCGCGCACGTGGCGCTTCAAGCCCGCCGTCGTGTCCGGTCAGCCGACCGCCGTCTTCCGCATCTTCAAGGTCCCGTTCCGCCTCAAGTCCTGACGCCTTCCTCCCCCTTCGGAAAGCCACAGCCATGAACTTCAATCTCAAGGAAATCTACGCGCACATGGGCGTCTTCGCCCTGGGCATCGCCTGGACGCTGATCGCCTTCGCGGTCGCGTCGCTGGCGGTGTTCTTCGAGCGCCTGTTCGTCTTCTTCCGCTCGCGCGCCGCGTCCCGCCAGTTCGCGGGCCGCGCCGGTCCGCTGCTCGCGCAGCAGCAGCACGACGCGCTGGTGAAGGAGGCGGACGGCAGCAAGAGCAGCCACCTGGCGATGATGCTGGGCGGTGGCATGAAGACGTTCCTCGCGAAGTCCCGCGCTCCCGCCGGGAAGCTGGGCCCGGTGGAGCTCACGCGGCGCGACCTGGTGCGCATCAACGAGCGCATCACCGCGGACGTGCGCCGGGGCATGTCGGTGCTGGCCACGGTGGGCTCGGTGGCGCCGTTCGTCGGTCTGCTCGGCACGGTGGTGGGCATCATCGAGGCCTTCGCCGGTATCGCGAAGGAGGGCTCCGGTGGCCTGGGCGCGGTGTCCGCCGGTATCGCCGAGGCGCTCGTCGTCACGGCGCTGGGCCTGCTGGTCGCCATCCCCGCGGTGCTGATGTTCAACTTCCTGTCCACCCGCGCGGACGCGCTGCTGCTCTCCCTGGAGCAGGCCCGCAGCGAGTTCATGGACCACCTGGAGGACATGTCCGGCGACAAGCGCGCGGTGGCGGCCCACGGCGGCGCGCACGCGACGGGCTCCGACGTCGTCTCCACGCGGACCGAGGCGGGCGATGTCGGCCACGCGTAAGAGCAGCCTCACGCCGGAGATGAACGTGACGCCGCTGGTGGACGTGGTGCTCGTCCTCCTGATCATCTTCATGGTCGTCACGCCTCAGTTGGAGGCCGGCGCCGCGGTGGAGCTGCCCGCGGCGATGAACCCGGATCCGGAGAACAAGAACCTGGAGCCCACCACGGTGAGCCTGGCGTCCAACGGGGCGTTCTACCTGGACCGCAAGCAGCTGACCCGGGACGCGCTGGTGGTGGAGCTCAAGGCGCTGCACCAGGCGAAGCCGGACGCGCCCGTGGTGCTCAAGGCGGACCGGGGCGTGGCGTACGCGCAGGTGCGCGGCGTGTTCAAGGCGATGCAGGACATCGGGTTCCCGGGCATCAGTCTCCAGGTCATCGACCGGAAGAAGAACTGAAGGGGAGGCACGCGCCATGGCTTTCGACGTCGGTGGCAACAAGGGCGGCGGCGTCCGCCCCACGATGAACGTGACACCCCTGGTGGACGTGGTGCTCGTCCTCCTCATCATCTTCATGGTCGTCACGCCGCTGATGACCAAGAACCTGTGGATGAACGTGCCCGCGAAGCCGGACAAGGAGGACACCACTCCTCCTCCTCCGGACGCGAAGCCGCCGGTGGTGCTCACGGTGGACAAGGCCGGCACGCTGCGCATCAACCACGAAGAGGTTCCGCGCGACCAGGTGGTGGTCCGCCTGCAGCGCATGTTGAACGCGCGCGCGGACAAGATCGTCTTCTTCGACGCGAGCGACGCGGTGCCGTACGGAAGTGCGATGGAAGTGCTGGACCTGGCGCGGGGCGGGAACATCACCGTCGCCGTGCTGCCGGAACGACTGGCGGACTGACTCCAGGCGCCCCGCGCGCGGCTCGTGAAGCCGCGCGCGGTTCGTGACGCCGAGTTTTCCCGCCACCGCCACAGACGTCACAAACCCTTCATCCCAATGCCACGGGCGTCGCGTTGAGTGCGCGTCGCTGTCGGCAAGGAGAGCCGTGTTGTCTCGTACAAGCTTCGTGCACGCCTGCGTGGCGTCACTCGTGCTCATCACCCTGCCTGCCTTCGCGCAGGCGCCCGGCGCGGAGTCCTCCGCGCCCGCCGCGCCTTCGCCCTCCGCCTCCCCGGGCCAGCAGCCGGCCGGAGAGATTCCTCCTGCGCCGGGAACTACGCCCGCCCCTTCCGCCCCGTCGCAGCCGGACGGAGCGCTGCCCACCAGCCCCGCGCCGTCCCTGGGCACGCAGCCCGGCAGCGCCGCGAACCCGCTGCCTGTTGATCCCGCGCAGCCGGGAAGCGCTCCCGCGCAGGCCGCGCAGCCGGGAAGCGCGCCCGTGCAGGCCTCGCAGCCGGGAAGCGCGCCCGTGCAGGCCTCGCAGCCGGGAAGCGCTCCCGTGCAGGCCTCGCAGCCGGGAAGCGCGCCCGTGCAGGCCTCGCAGCCGGGAAGCGCTCCCGCGCAGGCCTCGCAGCCCGCGGATCCTTCCGCTCCGGCCGCCGCTCAGTCCGAGACGCCGTCGGATGGCGCGGCAACCTCCGACGAGGCCACGGCTTCCGACGAGGCAGCCATGGGCGATGAGGCCCTGGCCGAGTCCGCCGCGCCGCCCCCGGGCTTCACCGGCATCTACGGCCGGCTGACGGACGAGGCCAACGGTGAAGGCCTCATCGAGGCCACCGTGAAGGTCGTGACGGGCGCCGACAAGCAGGCCCTCACGGACCTGGACGGCAACTACCGGCTCGCGCTGCCGCCGGGCAAGTACGACCTGCGCGCCTTCTACGACGTGTACCAGGGCCGCCGCATCACGGGCGTCATCGTCACGAAGGGCAAGGCCACGAAGCTGGACGTCGCGCTCAGCGCGGACGTGGGCGCGGTGCAGGAGGTCGTCGTCGAGGCCCGCTCCGACCGCCGCGCGGAAGGCGCCCTGCTTCAGGACCGCAAGAAGGCCGCCGCCGTCTCCGACGCCATCAGCGCGCAGGAGATTGCCCGCACGCCGGACTCCAGCGCCGGTGACGCCGTGAAGCGCGTGGTCAGCGCCACGGTCGTGGACGGTCGCTACGTGCTGCTGCGCGGCCTGGGTGGCCGCTACGCCACCACGCTCCTCAACGGCGCGCTGCTGCCCAGCCCGGAGCCGGACGAGCCCAGCGTGCCGCTGGACCTGTTCCCCACCAGCCTGCTGGCCAACCTCAACGTGGTGAAGAGCTACACGTCGGACCTGCCGGGCACCTTCGGCGGCGGCACGCTGCTCATCGAGACCAACACCTACCCCTCCCAGTTCGAGTTCAAGCCGCGCCTCACCCTGGGCGGTGACACCGTCACCACCTTCCGCGAGCGCAACTCGCAGGCACAGGGCGGCTTCGGCGAGACGCTGGGCTTCGCCTCCTCCGACCGCGCCCTGCCGGACGCGCTCCCCCGCGACCACCGCCTGGGCGCGGGCGGCGAGTCAGCGCAGCAACTGGAGAGCCAGTGGGAGAGCTTCACCAACGTCTGGGAGCGCCGCACCACGCGCGCCGTCCCCAACATGGGCCTGGGCGCGTCCCTGGGTGACACGCTGCGCTTCGGCAACCAGCGCCTGGGCTACCTGGCCACCGTCAACTACGGCCACCGAGACGGCGTGCAGACGGGTGACTTCGCCCGCGCCGCCCGCGACGAGTCCGGCAGCCTCATCTCCCAGGACGTGGCCCGCACCACGCAGGGCTTCTCCACCGCGAACCTCAGCGGCCTGGCCAGCCTGGGCTACCAGTTCGACCGCGACAACGAGCTGACCCTCTTCAGCCTCTACACGCGCGGCACCGACACGCGCACGTACACCGCCAACGGCAACAACAACGTACGCGGTGACACCTACGCCAGCACCCGCCTCCAGTTCATCACCCGCGCGCTGTCCTTCACGCAGCTGCGCGGCTTCCACCGCCTGGGACTGCTGGGCGACTCCGAGGTGGACTGGCAGGCCAACATCTCCCGCGTGGACCGCGACGAGCCGGACACGCGCGACACGCTCTACAGCGCCGCCCTCAACAACCCGGACGCGCAGCTGTCCTTCCCCAACCAGCCCAACAGCGGCGAGCGCTTCTTCGCGGAGCTGGGCGAGACGTCCACCGGCGGCAGCCTCAACCTCACCCTGCCCTTCACCTCCGACTTCCGTCTGAAGGTGGGCGGCCTCACCCAGGTGTCCTTCCGCGACTTCAACGCGCGCCGCTTCCGCTACCTGCTCACCGAGGAGCCGGTGGACCGCACCCAGTCCCCCGAGCAGCTCTTCTCGCCGGACAACGTGGGCACCTCCATCACCGTGCGTGAGACGACGCGCGCGGATGACGCCTACAACGCCTTCCTGGGCGTCTACGCCGGCTACGTGTCCGCGGACTACAAGCCCGTGGATCCGCTGCGCCTGGTGGGCGGCGTGCGCCTGGAGGCGTCAAACCAGCAGCTGACGCTCAAGGACCCCTTCACCGGCGTGGAGAGCGACTCCGGCGGCGCGGACCAGAACTACCTGGACGTGCTGCCGTCGCTCAACGCGACCTACGCGCTGTCTCCTGAGGTGAACCTGCGCGCGGGCTACAGCTACACACTGGCGCGGCCCACCTTCCGCGAGTTGGCGCCCTTCATCTTCTTCGACTTCGTGCGCCGCCGGAACGTGTCCGGCAACCCCGACCTGCTGGAGACGCGCATCCACAACGTGGACCTCCGCGCCGAGTGGTTCGTGGGCGAGAACGACGTGCTGGCCGCGAGCGCCTTCTACAAGCGCTTCCAGAACCCCATCGAGCGCGTCATCCGCAACCCGGACTCGGGCGACCTGGGCTTCGAGAACGCCGCGGGCGCGGACAGCTACGGCGTGGAGCTGGAGGCGCGCACGTCGCTGGCGCGCTTCAGCCCCGCGCTGCGTCCGGTGCGCGTGGGCGCGAACCTCACGCTCATCCAGTCGCAGGTGGACCTGGGTGACTCCGCGCTGGGCGCGCAGACGAACAAGGACCGTCCGCTCCAGGGCCAGTCCCCCTACGTGGTCAACGTGAACGTGGGCTACGAGCGGCCGGAGAGCGGCACCGAAGTGGCGGTGCTCTACAACGTGTACGGCCAGCGCATCAGCGAGGTCGGCGTGCAGGGCCTGCCGGATGTGTACGAGCGGCCCTTCCACCGCGTGGACATCAGCCTCACCCAGAAGCTCGGCGCGACGCAGCTGAAGCTGACCGCCGCGAACCTCCTCAACGCATCCGTCACCCTCCGCCAGGGGGACGTGACGGTGCAGACGTACAAGCCCGGCGTGGCGTTCACCGCGTCGCTCGGCTGGGCCCTGTAGTTCCTCCCATTCCCTGAAAGGACGCACCGACATGAAGAGCCTCTTTGCCTCCGTCCTCACCCTGTCCAGCATCGCGCTGCTCTCTGGCTGCGGCGACGACGAGCCCAACAACACTCCGGACGGCGGCGGTGACCCGCAGGCCACCGAGCAGGACGTGAAGGGCAGCATCAAGGGCGACACGACGTGGAAGGCCGGCACGACGTACACCCTGAAGGACTACGTGTTCGTGGAGAGCGGCACGCTCACCATCGAGCCGGGCGTCACCGTCAAGGGCGACACGGGCAGCGCGCTGGTCATCACGCGTGAAGCGAAGATCAACGCGGTGGGCACGGCGGAGAAGCCCATCGTCTTCACCAGCTCGCAGGCGGTGGGCACGCGCGCGGCCGGTGACTGGGGCGGCGTGGTGCTGCTGGGCAAGGCGAAGATCAACGTGGCCGGCGGCGAGAACACCATCGAGGGTTTCTTCGCCACCAGCGGTGACACCCGTACCAAGTACGGCGGTCAGGACGACGCGCACGACTGCGGCAAGCTGAAGTACGCGCGCATCGAGTTCGCGGGCTACGAGCTGGCCGAGGACAACGAGCTCAACGGCCTGACGACGGGTGCGTGCGGCACGGCGACGGACATCGACTACGTGCAGGTGCACAAGGGCGCCGACGACGGCGTGGAGATGTTCGGTGGCACGGCGGGCCTGAAGCACATCGTCATCAGCCAGCCGGACGACGACGGCCTGGACTACGACCTGGGCTGGCGCGGCAAGGTGCAGTTCCTGGTGGTGCAGCAGAACGCCGTCGTGGGCAACCGCGGCATCGAGGCGTCCGGCAACAAGAACGACAACGGCGCGCAGCCGCACACGGTGCCGGAGATCTGGAACGCGACGTTCATTGGCTCTGGCCGTGCGGCGGGCACGACGCCGGCGCAGGAGGGCCTGGTGTTCAACACGGGCGCGGGCGGCCTGCTGCGCAACGTCATCGTGGCGAACTTCGCGGACTCGGCGGTCGACGTGGACGGCACGGCCTCCGCGGCGCTGTGGAACGCGGCCACTCCGGAGCTCTCCATCCAGAACACGTTCTTCTGGTCCAACAAGGGTGACACGGTCTCCATCCCGAACGCGCCGAACCCGAAGAAGGACGCGTCGGGCGCGGTGACGGACCCGGACGTGAGCAAGTTCGTGGAGGCGGAGAAGGTGCTGGCCTCGGGCCTGAGCAACAAGGTCCTGGATCCGCAGCTGACGGCGGCGCTGAACCTGGACGCCCCGAACTTCACCCCGGCGACGGGCTCCCCGGCGCTGAACCCGGACAACGCGGCCACGCCGGGCGCGGGCTTCGACACCAGCGCGCGCTTCGTCGGCGCGGTGGGCACCACCAACTGGCTGGCCGGCTGGACCTCGTTCCCGAAGAACTAGCCCTTCGGTGAACACATGACCGCGTGCTCCCGGCAGCGCCGTACGGGGGCACGCGGTCTTCCTTATCGCGGGCTACGACTGAAGCGTTGCGACAGCCTCGTCCTGCGCGCCGTCCGGCCCGTTGCCGTCCGTGAAGAGGTTGGCCACCGGGCGCAGCTTGGGAGGACGGCCGCGGCGGCGAGGGGCGTTGTCGTCGTTGCCCGGCGCAGCGCCCACCGGCTCCACCGGGGCCTGGCCGCCCTTGCGCGTCGGACGCGGCAGGTGGATGGCCTCCAGCTTCGCTCCCAGCTCTCCATCGTCCTCCGCGAACACCTTCGCGTACGCCAACGCGCGCTGACCCTTCTGGAGCAGCGACTCCTGGCTCTCGTTCAGGGCGTGCCTCGCCGCGTCCAGCGCCGCCTGCGCTCGGGCCACTGCTTCCGCCTTCTCACGCACGTGGGCCGCGGACTCTCCCAGCACCGCGGTGTCCACGTCCGGGAACTTCACGTCCGCCAGGTCCGTGGCGAACAGCTCGAGCAGCGCGCGCAGCGCGGGGGAGATGGAATCGTTCTCGGGGGTTTCGAACATGGACAGGCCTCCTCACAAGGCGTCGTTGAACGCCGCCTATCTGCCCAGATGTTCAGTGCCCTTTCAAGGGGGTCTTCTAACCGGCCGGAAAGTCGGCCCCGCAGCCACCGTCAAGGCCCCAAGGGCTCTGGCGCTGATCAATCCACCCGCACCAGCCCCACCTGTCTCTTATACCCATCT
>NZ_RAWF01000364.1:0-7866 GCF_003612075.1 Corallococcus sp. CA041A | reverse complement strand
GGGCGAGGCAGGGGTCGGGTTTGCCTCGGGGGCCTTGGCGGCTTCGGCGGCCTTCTTCAGGCCTTCCTTGCGCTCGCGCTCGCGGCGGCGGGTCTCCCGGTCGATGCCCTTCTGCGCGTCCTTGAGGTACTGCGCGGTGCGCTCGTCGGTGCCGCCCTTGGACTTGTACTGCTCCAGGAAGGACGCGGCCTTCTGGAGGCGCTCCAGACCGTCCATTCCGGCGGGCTCCAGGTCCAGGTGGAGCAGGGCGAGGTTGAAGTACACGTCCTTCGTGTCGGGCTGGAGTTGGAGCACGCGCTCGTACTCCGCCAGGGCGCGGGGGAAGTCCCCTTCGCCGCGGTACGCGTTGCCCAGGTTGAGGTGGGCGGCGGCGAAGTCCGGCGCGGCCTTCACGGCGGCTTCCAGCTCCACGCGGGCGCCGGCGTAGTCCTCGCCCTGGTTGAGCAGGGTGCCCAGGTTGTTGCGCGCCTCGGCGAAGTCCGGCCGGAGCGCGATAGCCTGGCGGAAGCGCTCCAGCGCCAGGGGGCGCTCCTTGAGGCCCAGGTGCACCAGGCCCAGGGAGTTGAGGGTGGCCGCGTCCTGCGCGTCGATGGCGAGCGCGTTGCCCAGCACCATGGAGGCCAGCTCGTACTTGCCCTCGCGGGCGTACACCTGCGCGAGCACCTGCATGGCGGGCACGTGCTGCTCGCTGACCTGGAGCGCGCGGCGGGCCTCGGCGACGGCGGCGGGGTGCTTCTTCTGCAGCAGGAGGTTCAGCGCCAGCGCGGTGCGCCGCGCCACCGAGTCCTGCTTCGTCAGCGCCTCGCGCAGCTCCGCCTCCAGCGACGCCGCGCGGCCCGTGCGCGCCGCCAGCCGCACCAGGCAGTCCCACGCGGCCTCCTGGTCCGCGTCCAGCACCAACGCCTGACGGTAGGAGCGCTCCGCGTCCGGGAAGCGTCCCTGGCGCTCCTGCACGATGCCCAGGTTCGTCCACGCGGGGCCCAGCTTCGGGGACTTCTCCAGCAGGGCCTTGAGCGCGGCCTCCGCGATGGTCAGCTCTCCGCGCCGGGCGACCTCCACCGCGCTGGTGAAGTCCCGCTCCGGTCCGGCGAGCGACTTCGCGACCGGCGCCGGTTCCTTCGCCTGGGGCTTCGCGTCGCCAGGCTTCGCGTCACCAGACTTCGCTTCGCCGGGCTTCGGAGACGTGCTGATGGCAGTGACGGGCCCGCCTTCCGGCCCGGTGAGCTTCGAGTCCTTGCGCGTCTCCGGCCCGGAGGCGCAGGCGGACAGCCAGAGCACGAGCCCGGTGAGCGCGAACTTGCGGCCCGCGTTCATGGCGTGCCCCCTTCCGTGAGCCGGGTCGCCCTGTCCGGGTCGGCGCGTGCGGGCGTGGGCGGCGCGGCGAGGCTGCCCAGCAGGCCATCCGGATACACGGTCTCCGACGCGAGCGCGCCCCGGGCCTCCTTGAGGACGGGGTACTCCTTGGGGCGGAAGCGGTTGAGGGACTCCAGCGTGCGGCGCGTCCACTCGTTGGAGACGCGGTTGTTGCGGGCCTCCTTGAGCGTGGCGGCGTAGCTCTCCACCGCGCGGTCCTCCAGCGCCACGGTGCGCTGCGTGAGCATGTCCTGGTACGTCAGCACCGCGTCGTCCCCCAGGCGCTTCACTTCCGGAGGCACCGGCGCGTCCAGCAGCGTGACGGCGAAGCGCTCCAGGGCGTAGCCGCGCCGGTAGAACGACGCCAGCGACCATTCCAGCTGCTTGTACGGCAGCACCTTGGCGTACGCGGCGTCCACCGCCTTCACGGCTTCGGTCTTCTTCGTGAAGCTCTTCTCCAGCGCCTTGCCGGAGCCGCTGAGCTTCAGCGCGTCGAAGCGCTGGAACTCCAGCTCGGCCAACTGGAAGCGGCTGTAGGCGGCGGCTTCCGCGGCGCGCGGCTGCGTGTCCGGCTTCAGCTTGCGGCGGTCGAAGTCATCCGCGGCGGCGGCGTACGCGCGCTCGGCCTCCTTCGCGTTGCCACGCTTCTTCCAGGCGTCACCCAGGCGGCGCTTGGCGTCCACCACCAGCTCCACCTGATCCGCCTTGCTGGCGAACTTGCGGACGAAGGCCTCCAGCGCATTGATTTCGCCCCGGGTGTCGCCCTGCTTCTCCAGGATGCGTGCCGCGCGGTACTGGTTCTCCGGCGCGTTCTTCCCGTGGGGATACAGCTCCACGCACCGCTGGAAGGCAGCGGCGGCCTCCGCGTAGCGCTGCTGTCCTTCGAGCAGCGACGCCGCGTTGTAGAGCGCGGCCTCACGCTCCTCGGCCTTCGGGTAGTCCTTCACCAGCTTCTGGTAGCTGGTGACGGCCTTGTCGAAGTCGTAGGACTTCTGCGCGTTGAGGGCCACGCGGAACAGGGCGGTGTGAGCCCACGGCGACTTCGGATAGTCGCGGTAGATGCGCTCGTAGAGCTTCATCGCGGAGTCGAAGCGGCGCAGTTCCTCGTACGCCACCGCCGCGTTGTTGAGCGCCTTGTCCGCGAACTCGTGGCGGGGGGCCTCCTCCACCAACTGGAGGTACTTCCTGGCCGCCTCGTCGTAGCGCTTCTGCGAGGCCAATTGGTCCGCCAGGTTGAAGCGGCCGGCGAGCTTGAACTTCATCAGCTCGCGGTACTGCTCACTGGACGGATCCACCACCTGCGCGTTGCTGGCGAGCCGCGCGCTGACCTCCTCCACGCTCTTCCAGTCCTGGTCGACGAGGAAGGACTCGATGATGAGGTTGGTGGCGTAGCCGGCCACCGGGTTGCGCGGGTACGCCTGCACCACCCGCTCGAAGCGGGGGCGGGCCTGGGCGAAGTCGTCGTGCGTGTAGAAGAGCTCCGCGGCCTGGTACGCGATGCCCGGCGCGGCCTCCTCCTTGGGCAGGAGCGCCACGTACGCGTCGGACGCCTTCAAGAGCGCGGCCTCCGTCTCCGCCAGGGCCACGGGCGCGTGCGTGCTGTCCTTGGGGCGCTCGCTGGCGCGCAGCGGCTTGCGCTCCGGCACGCGGCCGGCCTTCACGTCCTCGTCCAGCTGCGCCTTCCAGGCGAGCACCGCGTTGTGCGCGGACACGTTCCGGTAGGTGTTGTCCTGGTTGGAGTCGCGGACGGCCGAGTACTCCTTCGCCGCGGCGCCGTACGCGTCCGAGTTGAAGAGGGTCTCGGCGTGGAAGAAGCGCATCGCGTACGCGGTCTTGCTGCGCGGGAAGCGCTCCAGGTACGTGCCGTACGCGCGCGCGGCGGAGGCGTAGGTGCTCTTCGCCTCCGCGGTCTTGCCCTCCTTCTGGAAGGCCTGCGCCTGCTGGTGCTGGTACGCGGCGGCGGAGTAGAGGCTCTGCTCGGCGAGCGTCTGCGCGTGCGACAGCGCGTTCGGGTCGTCCTTGTTC
The DNA here is from genome assembly GCF_003612075.1 of Corallococcus sp. CA041A. Lineage (NCBI taxonomy): Bacteria > Pseudomonadati > Myxococcota > Myxococcia > Myxococcales > Myxococcaceae > Corallococcus > Corallococcus sp. CA041A. The sequence continues at coordinate 4,488 of NZ_RAWF01000364.1, read as the reverse complement.
TTCTCGTACCAGGCGCCGCCGGGCAGGTAGCTGTTGGCCAGCTTCTCCGACTCGCGCGCGTACAGGTCCATGCGCCGGTCGCGCTCGTAGGCCTGGACGATGCGCTGCTGCAGGCGCGGCGCGTCCGCGGTGAGCGGGTCGGTGGACAGCACCTGCTGATACGCGGCGATGGCGTCTTCGTTGCGGAGTTGGTCGAAGTAGACGTTGCCCAGCCGGCGGTACACCTCCGGCTCGTAGGGCCGGCCGCCGCGCTTCGCGAAGAGATCGCGAGCCTTGGCCACGCCGCCCCACGTCTCGTCCGCCAGCGACAGAGCGATGTACTGGAGCGCCTCCGAGCGCAGGTCGCCTTCGTCCGCCTTGCTGCCGGACTGCTGGTGGGACTGGTAGTGGTCCAGGAGCAGCAGGAAGCTGTCCACGGACTCCTCGAACCAGTCCATGCGGTAGTACGTCCAGGCCAGCTTGTAGCGGGCCTTGTCGTAGAACCGGTGCTCCGTGTCGCGCGTGGCGGCGGTGTACGCCTCCGCGGCCTTGCGCAGCGCCTCCGGGTCGGTCTCCTCCTCGAACCAGTACTCGCCGATGCGCGTCCACGCGTCGGTGGCGAAGCGGCTCTTCGGATAGCGCGTGGTGAGCTGCTGGTAGGTAGCGAGGCTCTCCTCGTCCTTGTGCTGCTCGTTGAGGCAGTACGCCAGCAGGTACAGGGAGCCGTCGTTGAGCTTGTAGTCCGGGAAGCGCGCGAGCAGCGAGCGATACAGGCCGATGGACGGCGTGAAGTCCACGTCCGGCTCCGGCGGCAGGTCCGCCATGGCCTCGTCGGACATCGTGCGCACGCGCTCCGCGTAGTCCTTGCGCGCCAACTGGTGCTCGTCCGCGGAGCGCTCGTAGTACAGCTCCGCCAGCCGGAACATCACGTCCGGCGTGGCGCGAGGCTCGTCCGGGTAGCGACGCAGGAAGTCCTCGAAGCGGCCGATGGCGTCCAGCCGCTGCGTGCGCTCCTGTGACTCCAGCGCGGTGAGCGTCTTCTCGTAGGCGTTGTTGAGCGCCGAGCGCTTCTGCTGGTAGCGCCGCTCGATGAGCTGCTTCACCTCGCGGTGGAAGTCGCGAGACTCCGCCTCGTACGCCTCCAGCGCGCGGCTCACGTCGCGCAGCAGCTTCTCCTGTTCGGGCGTGTGTCCCAGTCCGTCCAGGTAGCGCGAGGTGTTGGGCGCGGGCGGAACCGGAGCCGCTGGCTGGGCCTTCGCGGGGCCTGAGGGTGCGGAAGGCTTGGAGGTCTTCTTCGAGGCCTGGCTGGGCGTCTTGGCCTTCGCGGCGTGGGCGGCCAGCGGCGCGAGGGCCAGGAGGAGGACGAGGGCAGGGCGGCGCATGGCCTTCAGTCCCCCCCTTCCGACGACAGGACGTCCTTGAACTCCAGGTCGAGCGCGCGCAGTGCGTCCGACTTCTCCTTGGCGACCTTCTGGATGTTCGTGGCGTTGTCCTGCGTGCGGCTGAATGCCACGTCCACCGTGCCGGTGTCGGCCTTGAGCACCAGGTCGTAGAACTGCTGCCGCACGCGGCGGAAGCTCTCGTAGGCGATGCGGCCCACCAGGTTGCGAGCGTCACCGGACGCGGCGGCCACCTCCTGCTCGTAGCCCTGGAGCAGCGCCTGCTCCACGCGCACCTTGTCGCGGATGGACTTCACGCGAAACTCCAACCGCGAGCGCAGCGCCACCCGCGCCACCGCCACGCGGCCGCGCAACGAGTCGATGCGCGAGCGCACCGCGTGCATGCGCAACAGCACGCGCGTGTCCTCACCGGACAGCCGGCCTTCACCGGCGCGCAGGACGCCGTGCTCCTGCTGAAGCGCGGCGGAGTAGCGGGCGCGGATGGCGGCCTCGCCCTCCAGCGACGTGTCCGTGGACTGGCGCTCACTGGCGAGCCGGGCGCGGGTGCGGTCCAGCTCCGCCTGCAGGTCCTTCAGCGTGGCGATCTCCGCCTGGAGCTGCACCAGGAACTCGCGCTCCTCCGCGGGGTCCGCCAGCCGCTCGTCGCGCGTGTCCTCCACCCACTTGCGGATGGCGGCGGCGTTCGCGTGCAGGCTCTGGAGCTCATAGCCCACACGGAAGGCCTCGCGGTCCACCGCGTCCACCTTGGCCTGCATGCGGTGGCGGCGCTCCTCCAGCTCCTTGTTGGTGGTGGGCAGCGCCGCGAAGCGCAGCCGCTGGGCCTCGCGCGCGCCCTGGGCGACGAGGAGCTTCTCGCGCTCGGAGGGCGTCAGCTTCTCCTCCACCAGCTCGGCCTCCGCCTGCACCAGGGACTGCTCCACGGCGGTGAGCGCGGTGTCCACGGCCTCCGTGCGGACGTAGCCCTCCTGGAGTTCCGGGAAGGCCTCCAGCCCGCGCGCGTCCAGCGCCTCCAGGATGCGCTCCGCGATGGCCTTCGCCTCGCCCGCGCCCTGACGGCCACTGTCCAGATCGCCCACCATCCGCACCGCGTCCGCGACCTCCTTCTGCGTGGACGCGTACTTCAGCGCCAGCGGGGGCAGCAGGGTGCTCACGTCCAGCGAGCGCTCGTTGCGCGCGAGCAGGTTGTCGAAATACGCGACCGGGTCCTGATTCACGCGCAGGAGCGCGTCCACCTTGTCTCGCGCGGGCGTGAACATGCGCGCCACGCCGTCATACGTCTCCAGCGCCTCCTCGTACTGGCGCAGCTTCTGGAGCAGGTGCCCCTGGAGGATGCGCGCCTCGGGAGCGAGCTGCGAGTCCGGCGCGACGAGCAGCAGGATGTCCGTGGCGTTCTTCGCCTGCGTGAAGTCCTGCTTGCGCACGTACGTCCACGCGACCTCCAGCAGTGACTCCGGGAAGCGCTCGCTCTCGCGTGGAATCTGGCCGTAGTGGTCCAGCGCTTCGTCGAAACGGCCCGTCTCGTACATCAGCCGGCCCAACGACAGGAACGCGAGCTCGCGGAAGCGCTGGGCCTCCGCCTCCGCGATGCCGGTGGACACCACGGTGTCCGGTCCGGTGCCCACGATGCGCTGGAACTGCGCGATGGCGGCCGGGTAGTCCCCGCTCTGCACGCTCAGGACGCCCAGGTGGTAGACGGCCTGCACGCGGAAGGCGCCGGGGCTCTGCGCCAGCGGGGCGAACAGCGCGCGCGAGCGCTGCTGGTGCTCCTCCGGCGTCAGGTCCAGGCGCTTGAACGTGCCGCGCGCGTGCACGTAGGCGATGTCCGGCGCCAGCACGCCGCCCGACAGCTGCCGCGCCTTCTCCACGTACGCGTCGATGCCGTCGAACTGCTGGAGCCTTCCCGCCACCGCGAGGTAGCGGCTCACCGCCTCCTTGTAGCGCTGCGGCGTCAGGTCCAGCGACAGCACGTCGCGCAGATACACCCGCGCGCCGATGTCGTTCTTCTGCTGGTACAGCGCGTCCGCCAGATAGAAGACCGCCTCCGGGTAGCGCGGGTTCGCCTTGAACGCCGGGTCGCTCACCAGGTCGTAGAAGAGGACGGACGCGGCGGCCCAGTCTCCCAGCAGCGAGTACACCTCGCCCTCGGAGAAGCGCTTGAGTTGCGAGTCGGCGCTGCTGGGCTCGGGGCGCTCCGTGAACTGCGTCTCCACGAAGCGCAGTGACTGCTCCGCCGTGCGCAGCTGCGCCTCCACCGCTTCCACCGAAGCCGCGCGCGAGCTCAACGACGCGGGCATGGGCGGCAGCGCGGCCCCCGGCTTGGAGGCCTGGGGCGCCGGAGCGGGCGCGGCCCCGAGGGACAGCGCGAGGGCCAGGGCGTGCAGCGTCGCGGTCACGGCCTGACGCTCCCTACTTCAGCTCGCTGGAGGTGGTGGCCGGCGCGGCGGGCGTCCCCGGAGCGCCTTCCGGCTCCGAGCCGGAGCCGGCGGGACGGTTCGCGCGCGTGTCCTTGGCCACTTCAATGTCGTAGCGCACCGCGGGCCGGTCCTTGAGGTCCGTGGTGAGGCCGCCCTTCTCCACGCCCACCACGTTCACCGTGGTGACCTTTCCGGACTCCGCGTTGAAGGTGTAACTGGATTGCACCTTGAACTTGTAGCCTTCCAGGTAGCTGAACACGCCGTAGCCGCTGCCCCGGTAGACGAGTCGCACCGCGAGCTGGTGCTGGCCCGGCACGATGCGGCCGTTGAAGACCTCCAGCGACTGGTGCCGGTTCAGGTCTCCCTGCGTGTCCACCTGGGTGAAGATGGGCGCGCCGTCCAGCGCGTACACCACCGACTCCAGCTGGAACGCGTTGCCCATCTCGTTCTTGTGCACGAGCACCGCGCGGGCGCCGGTGGACAGCTCGCCGCCCATCACCGACTCCTGGAGCAGCAGCAGGCGCGCCTTGGAGCGGTAGATCTTCTCCTTCAGGTCGACGACCTGCTCCTCCAGCGTCTTCACTCGCGACGTGAAGGCCTCATCCGCCGTCTGGTCACCCGCGGGTGCCTTCGCGGCGGGGGCCTGTGGCGTGCCAGCGGCCGGGGAAGCAGCGGCGGCGGGAGGCGGGGAAGCA
>NZ_RAWF01000363.1:0-7988 GCF_003612075.1 Corallococcus sp. CA041A | reverse complement strand
GTGGGCGGTAGGGGGTGGCGGAACGGTGCGACCCGGGAGCGCGCCGGATCGCTGTCAGATGGGGGCGTGGGCATGAACTCCTCGGGGGCAGGGCTCGGCGCGGCGGCGCCATCCGGGAGTCTGGACGTCATGGACTTTAAAAGTCCATTAAATTTGGACTTTAAAGGTTTGAGTCGAGACGGCGTGCGCTCAGCATGGGCATGTTCAGTCCTCCGTGAACTTCAGGTTCCCGGCCCGCCACTCGCTTCGAACGAGTGAGTGCTGAGCCATTTTCTCAAGCAGGGTCCAGGGACCAGGTTCCTTCCTCCCAGCGCTTCAGCGCTTGCCGCGCCTCGAATGGAATCAGCCCCGAGCCCTTCGCCGCTTCTTCAAGAACCGCCCGAGCCTCCGCGGTCTTGTAACGAAGCAGGCATGTCGCGGCCGTGGTCCGAACATCCATCCGAGGATGCGTCAGCAGCACCGCCAATGCTTCACGTCCAGGATCCCCTAGAGCACGTAGTTTCTTGAACGCCGCGATGTATCGATCCGCATGCTTGTTTCCGGTCTTCGCATCAGTTCGCCACCAGATGGCGTCCGTTTGGGCGGCCACGTTCTGTGCGAATTCCTCGACAATTTCTTCAGTTGTCATGGCCAGATTCCATTCTTTGCATCGTTGATGATCATCAAGCCGAACTCTCTCTGAGCAACATATGGCTGAGTACTCAGCCACTGTCGCACGGTGAGGCTGTCAGAGCCTGTCATCCGGACGCTCTTCGAAGAGTAGAACGCACTGATGCGGGCATGCAGTTCCTTGTCGAGCGGGATGACGTTCTCCACGTTGTGGAGCGCCTGGGGCCCGAAGCGCGTCACGTTCCCGTCGGTTTGCTCCACGACGTGGTGCCGCTCCTTCCCATTCCCCGCCGGCCCCATGGCCCGCTTGAACGACTTGAAGGACGAATAGCCCTTTGGCCCGCTCGGTGTCGAACCTCCACCACTTCCATCTCCCGAGCCTGAATCATCGCCTCGCTGGAGGATGATGGCCGCACCGGGAGCGGCGCTCAACACCGCCGCCGTGCGCCCCACGGGGACCGAGATGCGCTCCAGCACCAGCGCGCCCTCCGCTGACAGCGACAGCACGGGCACCGTGGCGTCGATACCCGACGCCAGCCCCTTCAGTGTCCGCGTCGTGGCCGAAGTTGCGCCCCAGATGGCGACGACGCTCGTCGTCAGCCGGGCCGTCTCGCGGATCTGCTCGCCGGCCGTCATGTACTGGAACCGCTCCCAGTACTCGGGCGACGACGCGATGAGGGCCACGATGCCCGCGGGAAGATGGCGCAGTCCCGCGATGCTGTCCGCGGGGCGGGAGAGGACCTGTCCCAGCGCGTGGTACAGCTCAACGAAGGCGTCCTCCGCGCCATCCAGTGAGCGGTTGACGACGTCCGCGTCGTCGTACACCTCGGCCAGCGGCCTTGAGTCCGACGCCCGGAGTTGCGCATCGACCGGACGGAAGACTCCGCCCCTGCCGCTGTAGAAACGTCCCAGCTCGAAGTTGCCCGCGCGGAAGGCGCCGTTCCTCCACGCGATGGGCGCGACCTTCTGCTGGGTGCGCCCATTGAGCGCCCACGCGAGGTACCCATCTGGCCGCAGCACCGCCACCTGCTCGCGGGCGAAGCGCGTCACCCGCCGCGCCAGCTCCTCGCGGGAGACCTCGCCGCGCTCCAACACCTCCCGCAACAGGAACCCCGCCACCATGCGCGGCGGGAAGGTTCCGAGCGTCACCGGCTTCTCCATCAGCCGGCCCAGCACCTCCACTGCGTCGTCTGGCGTGAAGGGATTGCGGCGCAGGGGCAGTTCGTCCACGTCCTCCAGCCCGGCGCGGACCAGCAACTTCTCGAAGGCGTCCACGTCCAGCAGGCCCATCTCCAGGGCCTGCCGCGAGACCTTCCCGGAAGGTGCGAGGATGACCGTCCCCACCGGCATGCGGACAGGTTGACCCCGGTGGAGTCGTTGACTGCCTGTCTCCTCGCCGGACTCATCCGATGCATGCGAGGCGCTCTGTCGGAAGGCCCGTGAACTCCCTCTCGTGGAGGAATTCTCCACGCCCGCGCAGCCCACCATCAGCCAGGCCGCGAACAGCGCCACGACAGCCACGCGCATCGTCTGCCTCCTGGAAGTGAGGACACTCCGGTCCGGGATGACGGCGGCATCGACAGGATGCCGCCGTCACCCTTCCGGAGGACGCTGCCTATGGCCCCGTCAGGCGGTTCAGCGTGAAGGAGGGCCGGTTCCACGTCCCGCCGGGGAAGCTCACCGCGGAGGATGCCGCCATTCCACTGGGACTGCCCGCCGAGCCATTGACGGTGAAGGTGCCCGCGGCCGTCGCCGAGGTCGACGTCGTTCCGGTGCAACCCGGGCAGAGGTTCGTGCCGGTGATGTACGCCATCGGGAAGCTCAGCGACGTGGAGGTGCTGCTCACCACGCCCTGCAGCCATACCGGGTTGCTGCCCTGGTAGACGGTCAGGTTGACGACGTGGGTGTTGCCTTGCGTGTTGAAGCTGGCACCCCAGCCGGGCTCCGCGCCGTTGTACCAGAGGCCATTCAGGTTCATCACTGAGCTGCCGCTACCGAACGCCAGGAATTGGATGGGCTCGTTGCCGGAGAGCGAACCCAGCGTCCAGTAGAAGCGCCACAGTCCGCTGCTGTAGGTGATGCGCATCGTCCCCACCACGGACAACGTCGCGCTGGAGCCTGTCCAGGTGGTCTTGATCAGATCGCCCCGCCACTCGCCGGGCTCCGCGAAGAGGAAGGCCTGGTACCAGATGGGCACGCCCGCGGACGTGTACGTGTACCAGGTGACGTGGATCTGGTCGGAGGCGAGGTGCTGGATGTCCAGGCCGTTGCCGGAGCGCGCGGGGTTGTACCAGGGGCCCTTGTCCGGGCGGGGCGGGAGGTTGGTGTAGACGGCCGCCGCCGCGTTGATGCGGCCGGTGCCGCAGTTGCTCCCGCAGCCGGAGACCGCCGTCGCGGTGGACTTGATGCGCGCGGTGACCTGCGCGGGCGTCATCGAGGGCTTCTGCGAGAGGATGAGCGCGGCGAGGCCCGCGACGTGCGGAGAGGACATGGAGGTGCCGCTCAGGTAGCGGTGGCAGTAGTCACCCGCCAGCAGCGTGGCCCCCGGCTTGCCAATGGCCCAGGCCGAGACGATCTGATCCGTGCCGCTGTACGGGTCCCATGTATTGGGGTCCGCGGGGCAGCCAATGCCCTGGCCGTAGAAGCCGGCGCTGGCGGTGCCACCTGGAGCGATGACGTCGACGCGAGAGCCGCCGCTGCTCCACGGCGCCCGCGCACCGGCCTGCGTGCTGGCGCCCACGGCGATGACGCCGGTGCAGGAGGCAGGCGTGATGTTCGCCGTCAGCAGGCCCGCCACGCCGTCGTTGCCACCGGCGGCGACCACCACCACGCCCTTGCCGACGGCGTAGGTCACCGCGCTCTGGATGTCGGGGTAGTTCGCGCAGGGATAGACGGCCGTGGGGGCGTTGGGGTTGTAGGCCGTCCCGAAGCTCATGTTGATGACGCGCGCGCCGTTGTCCGCCGCGTACCGGATGGCCTCGTCAACCGCGGACAGAAGGACGCCGTTGCTGGCGGTGGAGACCTTGACGGGCATGAGCTGACAGCCCCAGCAGACGCCCGCGCCACCCACGCCGTTGTTCGTGCGCGCCGCGAGGATGCCGGCCACGTGCAAGCCGTGGTGGTAGGTGTTCGTGTCGTAGGGGTCCGCGTCCCCCTGTCCAAAGTCATACCCTGTCGTCCAGGCCCCGCTGAGGTCCGGATGGTCGAGCCTGCCGCTGTCGAGCACGGCGATCTTCACGTTGCCGGTGACACTGTTCCAGGCCGTGGGCAGGTTGATGGCCGGGTAGTTCCACTGCTGGGCGTACAGGGGGTCCGTCGGCGTGGCGAAGAACTCCATGTAGAGGTTCTCGTGCGCGTATTCGACGTCTGGATTCCGCCGCAGCTCCGCGATGGCCTCCAGGGTGCGCGCCTCCTCCTCCGCGATGGAGGTGGCGGCGGACCGCGCCTCCGCTTCCAGCGACACCACCACCGCGCCGCTGGAGAGAGGCTGGACGAGCTGGGCACGGAAGCCCCGGACCGGAGGCAGCTCGGCGTCCGTGAGGGCCCTGTCGGAGCCCTTGAACTTCACGATGGCCTGTCCCGGCACGAACCGGCGGGGATTCTTCGACGGCGCGGTCTGCGTGGCGATGGGCGCGGCCGTGGTCGCGACGGGCGCGGCGGGGACCTCAGCGCCGCAGGCACTCAGCAATAGGGATGAAAGCAGGACGGATAGAACAGACTTCTTCACACAACCCCCCCAGGTGAAAGGACTGGGTCCAGCAGGCTGCGAGGGGTGAAGATTGTCAATCTATTTTAACTGCTAGTTCTTGTTTTGTGGTTTTTCCTGGTTGAAGATTGCTGAAGATTCACAGCGACGGTGCAAGCAGCACGACGGAGTAGCCCACCGCCGTGCGCGCGCCGGGGTTCTCGTAGGAGTGCTTCTGGTCTCCCCGGAAGACGACGACGTCTCCGGCCTCCAACACGAAGCGCTCGCCGCTGGCCACCAGCGCGAGGGTCCCAGTCTCACAGGCCAGGTACTCGCGCGTGCCTGGGGTGTGGGGCACGCCGGTGATGCGCGCCTTGGGCGGCAGCTCCATCCGGTCGAACTCCATGCCCGGCAGTGGATCCGGCAGGAGCTTGCGCAGGAAGGCCGCGCCGCGCTGCTTCATCGGCAGGCTGTCTCGCCGGTAGTGCCGGGCGCTCGCCTTGGGCCGGGCGAGCAGTTCCTCCAGTGACACCTGTAGCGCCCCCGCCACGCGGTGCAGCACCGACAGCGTGGGGTTCGCCGCGCCGGACTCCAGATGCGCCCAGGTGGCCCGGGGCACGCCCGCCAGCTTCGCGAGCTGCACCTGCGTGGCCCCTCGCGTCTCCCGCAGCGTCCTCAGGTTGCGCGCCAGCCTGCCTGGAAGGTCCTCTTCGCTCATACGCTGGCATTCTGCCAACGCATTGGCGCTCATGCCATCTTGTCGGCACCCATCCGCCATCCATGCCTCAAGGAGAGACACGCCATGGACATGCGGAATCAAGCAGTGCGTCACTGGAGGGTAGCGCCCGGCTCCAGCTCCACCTTCACCCAGCCTGGCTTGCGCAGGTCGAAGTTGCGGTACGCGTCGATGGCGGAGGCCATGGACTTCACGTGGCTCAGGATGGCCGTGGGGTCCACCGTGCCGGAGCGCACCAGCTCCAGCAGCTTGGGGATGTATTTGCGGTGGTTGCAGTTGCCCATGCGCAGGGTGAGGTTCTTGTTCATCGCCTCGCCAATGGGGAACGCGGTCATCGTCTGCGGGTACACGCCGATGATGGACAGCGTGCCCGCCTTGGCCAGTGACTGCACCGACCACTGCGCGGCCTGCGACGGCGCGTCGCCGGGCACCCAGTTGTCCCCATCCGGCTTCTGCTTGGGCGCGACCTGCTCCACCTCGCGCTTGAACTCGGGCTTCTCCGCCTTGGCCTTCTTGGCGGCCGGGCCGTGGTGCGCGTGCTGCGCGTCCACACCCACCGCGTCGATGGCGCGGTCCACGCCGATGCCCGCCGTGAAGCGCTTGAGCGTCTCCACCGGGTCCTCCTGCTCGAAGTTGATGACCTCCGCGCCCTGGGTCCTCGCGAGCGCCAGGCGGTCCTCGTGGCTGTCGATGGCGAAGACGCGGCCCGCGCCCAGCAGCCTCGCGCTCACGATGGCGAACAGGCCTACCGGGCCGCAGCCGAACACCGCCACGGTGTCACCGGGTTTGATTTCCGCCATCTCCGCCCCGAAGTAGCCCGTGGGGAAGATGTCCGAGACGAGGATGGCCTGGTCGTCGGTGACGCCTTCGGGCACCTTCACCATGGTGATGGCCGCGTGCGGGATGCGCGCCTTCTCCGCCTGCATGCCGTCGAAGGGGCCCGTCATCTCCGGACCGCCGAAGAAGGCGGTGCCCGCGGCGGGGCCGTTGGGGTTCGCGTCATTGCATTGGGCGTAGTAGCCCGCGCGGCAGTACGAGCAGTTGCCGCACGCGATGGTGGAGCAGATGACCACGCGGTCGCCCACGTTGAAGTTGCGCACGTCCTTGCCCAGCTCCTCGATGACGCCCACGCCTTCGTGGCCGAGGATGGTGCCGGGCTTCATGCCCGCCATGGTGCCGCGGATCATGTGCAGGTCCGTGCCGCAGATGGCGCTGGCGGTCAGCCGGATGATGGCGTCCGTGGGCTCCTTCAGCTTCGGCTCCGCGACGTCGTCCAGCCGGATGTCTCCGATGCCATGGAAAACGACTGCCTTCATGTTCCGCTCCTTGCCCCGACAGGGCCTCGAAAGACGTGAAGGCCCACGGCGCCTTCGCGAAGGCACACGGGACCCGTTCGTCTGGACTCTGGGCACGGCGGTGGGGCCGGGCAGGACCGGCGCCGCGCTCCCTCCACTGGAGAGCGGGCGGAGAGGCAGTGGCCCTATCGCCCGGTCGAGTGGACCTGGATGGCGAGCCGCTTGCCGAACACCTTGCGGAAGGAGGCGACCTCGCGCTCGACGTTCCACAGCTCCAGGTCGAGAGCCTGGCGGGCGTGCAGGTGCAGCGTCACCGCCTCGCGGCCGTCCGTCACCTTGAAGTCGCGGATGGGCTGGTGGTGGCTGTGGTCCAACACGTTCGCCAGGCGCAGCAGCGTGGCCAGCTTGCGCACGCGGCGTGCTTCGGACGGGGCGAGCCCGGCCATGCCGGAGTGGGACAGCTCCGGCGGGGAGCGCCGGTGGTAGCGGGCGACGCGCGCGATGATTTCACGCTCGCGGTCCGCGAGGCCCGGGATGTCCGCGTTGTGGATGAGGTAGTACGTGTGGCGGTGGTGGCGCTCGTAGCTGACCGCCGTGCCAATGTCGTGCAGCAGCGCGGCGACCTCCAGGTGCGGGCGCACGGACAGGGGCAGCTGGTGCAGCGAGGCCAGTCCGTCGAAGAGGGCCAGGGACAGGCGGGCCACCTGGCGGGCGTGCTTCTCGTCGAAGCGGAAGCGCTGGCCCATGACGATGGCCGCGTCCGCGAGGCTGTGGTCCTCGCGCGTTTCGTCCTGGCGGTAGAGCAGGTCCACCAGCAGGCCGTCGCGCAGGCCGCGGTTGACGACGCTGACGGACTCCACGCCCAGGTGGCGCGCGACGCCCTCCAGGATGACGGCGCCAGAGACGATGATGTCCGCGCGGCGCGGGTCGAAGCGCTTGCGGCGGCGCTCTGGCGGCATCTTCGCCAGGGCCTCCACGGTCTGGGTGAGCTGTCGCACGGTGGCATTGCCTCCGTTCTCCGCGGCGGCGAAGCCGACCACGGCGCCAATGGTGCCGGACGAGCCCAGCGCCACGCGGGGCAGGGCGGGGAGCTTCTCCGGGAGCGTCTTGTGGAGCGTCTCCTCCACGAAGCTGCGCATCAGCCGCAGCTGCTTGGGCGTCACGGCGCGCGCAGTGTCGAACACCTCCGTGAGGCGCACGGAGCCCAGGGAGAGGCTCCAGAGCTCGTCGGGCTTCTCGCCAGTGGCGATGGCGACCTCCGTGCTGCCACCGCCGATGTCCACGAGGAGCGAGCGGGTGTTGGCGGGCTTCCTGTGCAGCACGCCCAGGCAGATGAGGCGGGCCTCCTCCTTGCCGCTGACGACCTCCAGCTCCAGGCCGGCCTCCTCGTGCACGCGGCGCACGATGTCCTGCTGGTTTCGGGCCTCGCGCAGGGCGCTGGTGGCGACGGCGCGCACCTGGGCCTTGTGGCGGCGGCAGAGGGCGGCGTAGCGGCGCAGGGTGGACAGAAGGCGGTCGGCCGTCTCCGGGGGCATCTCGCCGGTGGTGAAGACGCCTTCGCCGGGGCGGATGGGGTCTCGCTCCTGGTGGAGGGTCTCAAGCGAGCCCTCGGCGTCCGGGCGGGCCAGCTCCAGGCGCACGGCGTTGGTGCCCACATCGATGG
>NZ_RAWF01000362.1:0-8002 GCF_003612075.1 Corallococcus sp. CA041A | reverse complement strand
GCGGGACGGGCATCGCGCCCGGCCCTCCACCTCCCGTCGTCACCCGTTGTCGTTGTTGGAGGAGGGCGGCCCGCAGGGCGGGTCGTCCTTGCGCGGCGGATTCGCGGGCTCGTTGCCCAGCAGCTGGCACAGCCCCGTCTGCAGCTTCTCCAGGAGGCACGACAGCACCTCCACCTCCGGCGGCGCCAGGAACTCGCGCGCCTGGGCATCCACCCACCGCGCGGCGAGTTCCAGGGCCTGGATCTCCCGGCGCCCCGCGTCGGTGATTTCCAGGCGCACGCAGCGGCGGTTCTCCCCCGCGCGGCGCTCCACCAGCCCATCCTCCTCCAACCGGTCCACCAGCCGGCTCACGGCGGGCGCGTCGATGAGCAGCCGCTCCGCGATCTGCGCCTGGCTGTGGATGCCGTGGATTCCGATGTTCTTGAGCACGAGCAGCTGCATCAGCGGCCGATCCGTTTGCTCACCCACTTTTTGGGTGAGCAAACGGACCACTGCGCGTCGCGTCGATGCCACTTGCTCAGCGATGGTCATGGGCGTAAGAGATGATTGCATTCAACAACGGTTGTCAATTACATCTTGACCGCGCGCAGGGAACCCGGGGTGGGTACCACCACTCGCTCCTGCCGGAAAGACCCGCCGCTCCAGAGTATGGCCACCTCCAGCGCCCTCCTCGTCCTCCTCCTCGCCGCCACGCAACAGGCGCCGTCCGCGTCTCCCGCCCCCCAGCAGCCCACACCTGACGCCAGCGCCGCCGCGGCCGCGCCGGCCCCCGTCCCCTTCCAGCCGAAGGTGGAAGACCCCATGCTCACGCCCGTCCCGCCGGCGCCGGAGCAGGTGAAGACGTGGGATGACGCCCTCACCCGGGTGCGCCAGCGATCCACGGACCTGCGCAACGCGGAAGCCGGCGTGTCGCGCGCGCAGGGCCGGTGGCGTCAGTCCCTGGGCCTTCTGCTGCCCAACGCGCGGGCCACCGCGGGCGTGGGCGTGGATGTGCTCCACCCGGACGTGCCCTCCGCCGCGGGCGGCGGCTTCGTGGGCGGCTCCAACACCGGCACCGGGGTGGCGGGTCCCAGCGCGCCCCTGGGCACGGTGTCCGCGTCCCTCACCCAGTCCATCATTGATGTGGGTGCGTGGCGGGGCCTGTCGTCCGCGAAGGCCTCCGAGTCCGCGTCCGTGGCCAGCCTCCAGGACGTGCAGCGCCGCCTCACCCAGGGGCTGGCGCAGGTGCTGGTGGCCACGGTGGCCGCCGAGCGCGCCGCGGAGGTCAACCGCGTGGGCCTGCGTCAGGCGCTGGAGCGCCAGGCCATCACCCAGCGCTCGTTCGAGCTGGGCGCCGGCACCCAGCTGGACGTGGTGCGGGTGAGCCAGGACGTGGCGGTGGCCCGGCAGGCGCTGGTGGCCGGGGACGAGCAGCTGCGCCGGACGCGTGAGTCGCTGGGCCTGTCCCTGGGCGAGGACCACGGCGTGGGCGTCAACCCGGAGTTCAACCTGGGCGGGCTGGTGGAGCAGACGCGCCAGGACTGCGCCCCCCTGCAGGACCTGGCCAACCGGCCGGACCTGGTGGCCCAGCGGGCCAACGTGGACGCGGCCCGGGAGAGCCGGCGCCAGGCTTCCGCCGGTTACCTGCCCACCCTGGGACTGAGCAGCACGCTGGTGGGTTTCACCACCGACCCCGGCTTTGGCCGCTTCGGCACCTGGAACGTGTCCGCGGTGCTGTCCATGCCCCTGTGGGAGGGCGGTCAGCGCGAAGGGCTCGTGCGCGAGCGCGCAGGCATTGAAGAACAGGCCGCCCAGTCGCTGGAGGCCAACCGCCGCAACGTGGGTGTGGAGGTTTCTCGCGCGCGGCGTGGAGTGGAAGTGGCCGAGGCGCTGTTGAAGACCGCTGCCGAGTCCGTGGAGCTGGCGGACCGGACGGACCGGCTCACGCGCCGGGCCTTCGAGGTGGGACGAGGTGGCAGTTTGGAGCTGGTGCAGAGCGGAGCCGCCCTCCGCCAGGCGCAGCTCGCGTTGGTTTTGAGGGAATTCGAGCTCGTCCAGGCCCGCCTGGACGCGTTCCTGACGGAGGCCCGGTGCGACTGGTGACGAGGGTACGCCCCCTGAAGGCGCTGATGACGAAGACGGTGTTGGGCGCGGCGCTGGTGGCTGGCGCGGCCGGGTGCTCGGGCAAGCCGGAGGCGAAGGCCGCTCCGCCGCCGCGCGAGGTGCAGGTGGTGGCGCTGGCGCCGCACGAGGTGCGGGACACCGGCGAGTACCTGGGTTCGCTCCTGTCGCGGCAGAGCGTGACGGTGCTGCCGCAGGTGAACGGCTACATCCGGAAGATCCTGGTGAAGCCCGGCCAGAAGGTGGAGGCCGGCACGCCGCTGATTGAGGTGGACGCGCGCCAGGAGACCGCGGCGCTGGACAGCGCGCAGGCCCAGCAGAGCTCCTCCGCGGTGGAGCTGGAGCTGGCGAAGCGCACCCTGGCGCGTACGGAGTCCCTCAACCGCGAGGGCCTGGCCAGCGTGCAGGAGTTGGAGCGCGCCCAGGCGGCGGTGAAGGCGTCGGAGGCCGCGGCGCGCGCGGCGGGCGCGAACGTGGCCCAGCGCCAGGTGCAGCTGCAGTTCCACGTGGTGCGCGCGCCGTTCGCGGGCACCATGGGCGACGTGCTGGTGCGCGTGGGTGACTTCGTGAGCGCCACCACGACGCTCACGACGGTGGCCCAGGCGGACGCGCTGGAGGTCAGCGTGTCGGTGCCGTCGTTCCGCGCGCGGTCGCTCAAGCCGGACACGCAGCTGGAGCTGTTGGATCAGCAGGGCCGGGTCATCCTCTCCAGCACCGTCTTCTACGTGGCGCCGCAGACGGACCCTCGCACGCAGCTGGTGGAGGTGAAGGCCGCCTTCCGCAACACGGTGGGCCTGCGCCCCAGTGAGCTTTTGCGGGCGCGGCTGGTGTACTCCACGCGGGACGCGCTCCAGATTCCGGCGCTCGCGGTGGTGCGCCAGAGCGGCCAGCCCTTCGCCATGGTGGTGGAGAAGAAGGACGGCAAGACGCTGGTGGAGCGCCGCCCGGTGGCGCTGGGGCAGCTGGGCGACATGTCCTACGTGGTGGAGGGCGGCCTGAAGCAGGGCGACCTCGTCGCGGTGTCGTCGCTGAACATGCTGCGCGACGGCATGCCCGTCATCCCCAAGCAGGTCTCCGTGAACAACGACGCATCCCCCCAGCCGACGGGCACCGTGAGGGCCGACGAGGTCCCCACCAACGCCCAGCTGCCCCGCTCCGCGTCCGGTGGCGGCGGCACCACCGGCGGCAGCCGCTAGCAGGCGAATTCAAGAGAGGCGCCACACCGTGTTCGTCGACTTCTTCATCCGCAGGCCTGTCTTCGCCATCGTCTGCTCCATCATCCTGACGCTGGTGGGCGTCATCGCCATCCCGACGCTGCCCATCGCGCAGTACCCGGACCTGGCGCCGCCGCAAGTCACCGTCACCAGCACCTACGTCGGCGCCAGCGCCGAGGTGGTGGAGTCCGCAGTCACCATCCCGTTGGAGCAGGAGCTCAACGGCGTGGAGGACATGCGCTACATCACCTCCACCAGCAGCAACGACGGCACCAGCACCATCACCGTCACCTTCGCCCCCACGCGCAACATCGAGGTGGCGGCGGTGGACGTGCAGAACCGCGTGAGCCGCGCCGCGGCCCGCCTGCCCGCGCAGGTGAACCAGACGGGCATCGTGGTGAACAAGGCCTCCAGCCAGATGCTGCTGACGGTGGGCCTGTCCTCCCCGGACAACCGCTACGACGCGAAGTTCCTCTCCAACTACGCGGACGTGAACCTCAAGGACGCCATCAAGCGCGTCCGCGGCGTGGGCGAGGTGCGCATCTTCGGTGAGCGCAAGTTCTCCATGCGCCTGTGGTTGGATCCGTCCGAGCTGGCGCGCCGGAACATGACGCCGCAGGACGTGGTGCGCGCGCTCCAGGAGCAGAACCTCCAGGTGGCCGCGGGCCAGGTGGGCCAGCCGCCGTCCAGCGACGAGCAGCCGTACCAGATTGCCGTGCGCGCCCGGGGCCGCCTGGTGGAGCCGGAGGAGTTCGGCGACATCGTGCTCATGCGCAACAACGACGGCCGCGCCGTCACGGTGAAGGACGTGGGCCGCGTGGAGCTGGGCGCGGAGAACTACAGCACCCTCCTGCGCTTCAACGGCCGCACCGGCGTGGGCCTGGCCATCTTCCAGCTGCCCACCGCCAACGCGCTGGACGTGCGCGACGGCGTCATCAAGGAGCTGGACCGCCTGTCGCAGTCCTTCCCGCCGGGCCTGGAGTACCGCGTGGGCACGGACACCACGCTCGCGGTGCGCGCCTCCGTCAACGAGGTGATCCACACCCTCATTGAAGCCATCGCGCTCGTCATCCTGGTCATCTTCCTGTTCCTGCACGGGTGGCGCAGCGTTCTCATCACCGCGCTCACCCTGCCGGTGTCACTCGTCGGCACGTTCGCGTTCGTCTACCTGATGGGCTTCTCCATCAACACGCTGACCCTCTTCGGCCTCACATTGGCCACGGGTCTCGTGGTGGACGACGCCATCGTGGTCATCGAGAACATCGAGCGCCTGATGGCGGAGCGCGGGCTCAGCCCGTTCCAGGCGGCGCGCGAAGGCATGAAGGAGGTGGCTGGCGCGGTGGTGGCCATCTCCGTGGTGCTGGTGGCGGTGTTCATCCCGGTGGCCCTCTTCCCGGGCACCACGGGCTCCATCTACCGGCAGTTCGCGCTCACCATCGCCGCGTCGGTGGCCCTGTCCACCTTCTGCGCGCTGACGCTCACGCCCGCCCTGTCCGCGCGGCTGCTCAAGCACCACCACGGCCCCAAGTGGGTGTTCTTCCGCAAGGTGGACCAGGTGCTGGACTGGACGCGCGACATGTACGGCAAGGGGCTGCGCAAGCTGCTGGTGCACCCGGTCATCGTGCTGGTGGCGTTCCTCGCCTGCATCGGCCTGACGGTGATGCTGTTCCGCTCCGCGCCCACGGGCTTCATCCCGGATGAGGACCAGGGCTACGTCATCATCTCCGTGCAGGGGCCGGAGGGCATGGCCCTCAGCCAGACGGAGAAGGTGCTCCAGGAGGTGGAGGCGGTGCTCAAGGCCCAGCCGGAGGTGAGCGTGATGTTCGCCATCGGTGGCTTCTCCCCCAGCGGCAACGGCTCCAACTACGCCACCGTCTTCACGGCCTTGAAGCCGTGGGAGGAGCGCACGGGCAAGGACCAGTCCGTGGCCGCGCTGGTGGAGCGGCTGCGCGGGCCGCTGGGCAAGATTGGCAGCGCGCGCGTCATCCCCTTCCAGCCCCCCGCCATCCGCGGCGTGGGCAGCGTGGGCGGCTTCCAGTTCATCGTGGAGGACGTCGCCGGCAACCACTCGCTGGAAGACCTGGCCAACGCCACGCAAGAGATGGTGCAGAAGGGCAACGAGGAGGGCCGCCTGCGCGGCGTCTTCACCCCCTTCAACGCCAACACGCCCATCCTGGACGTGGAGGTGGACCGCCAGAAGGCCAAGGCGCTGGGCGTGCCCATTGAGCAGATCTTCGGCGTGATGCAGCTCTACATGGGCAGCCAGTACGTCAACGACTTCAACTACGCCAGCCGCACCTACCGCGTGTACGTCCAGGCCGAGCAGCAGTTCCGCGACAGCCCCCAGGACATCGGCTCCTTCTACGCACGCACGGACGCGGGCGACATGATTCCGCTGGAGTCGCTGGTGAAGGTGACGCCCATCGTCTCCGCGCAGGTCATCAAGCACTACAACCTGTTCCGCTCCGTGGAGATCAACGGCCAGGGCGCGCCCGGCGTGTCGTCCGGCCAGGCGCTGGAGGCCATGGAGCAGGTGGCCCAGGCGGCGCTGCCCCAGGGCATGTCCTCCGAGTGGACGGGCATCAGCCTGGAGCAGAAGGAGTCCGGCGGGCAGACGATGATCATCTTCGGCCTGGGCATCCTCTTCGTGTTCCTGGTGCTGGCGGCGCAGTACGAGTCCTTCAGCCTCCCGTTCGTCATCATCCTGTCCGTGCCGCTGGCCATCATGGGCGCGCTGGGATTGCAGGTGGCGCGCGGCTACGCGAACGACGTGTTCTGCCAGGTGGGTCTGGTGATGCTCGTGGGCCTCGCGTCCAAGAACGCCATCCTCATCGTGGAGTTCGCGGAGCAGCTGCGCGAGCAGGGCAAGAGCGCGCTGGAGGCGGTGGTGACGGCGGCGGAAGTCCGCCTGCGCCCCATCCTCATGACGTCCATCGCGTTCCTCCTGGGCGTGGTGCCGCTGAT
Source organism: Corallococcus sp. CA041A (assembly GCF_003612075.1). NCBI lineage: Bacteria > Pseudomonadati > Myxococcota > Myxococcia > Myxococcales > Myxococcaceae > Corallococcus > Corallococcus sp. CA041A. Next base: position 1,724 of record NZ_RAWF01000362.1, on the reverse strand, counting down.
GACGGCGTCCGGCGCGGGCGCGGCGGCGCGCAACTCGCTGGGCACCGCGGTGTTCGGCGGCATGCTGGTGTCCACCATCGTCAACCTCATCTTCATCCCGGGCCTCTACATCCTCATGCAGAAGGTGCGTGGGGACGCGAAGCGGTCCAGCGGTGAGGAGGAGACGCCCACTTCGCACGAGCCCGCCCCGGCGCACGCGCCGTGAGCTGACCTGGCAGTGCAGCGCTGAAAAACAGACCGCCCTCCCCTTCCGGTACGCGAAGAGGAGGGCGGTGGTGTTTTCGGGGCTGCTCGTCGCGCGTCAGATTTCGTGGGCGGTCTGCTCGTACACGATGACGTGGCGGGACTCGGGCAGCAGGATGATGTTGAGCGTGCGCCAGTTGTCGCCGTTGGGGCCGGTGCTGAACTCGCGGAAGTAGCTCTTCACCTGCGCGTTCGCGGCGCTCTCGCCGTAGGTGTCGAGGATGGCCTGGTGCAGCGGCTGGAACTGCAGGTACATCCGCGGCAGGAACGCCGCGTAGGTGTACGTGCCCGGGTTCGGGTCGTTGCGGTAGCCCTTGTACTCGCTGCGCGCGAGCACCGCCGCCGCCGCCGCGTTCAGCGAGGCGTGCGTCGAGTACGGCCACGCGAAGTCATACCGGTCCAGGAAGGAGTACATGTCCTCGCGGTACGCGTTGGCCCCGCCGAGCACCGCGTTGAGGGTCCCGTCGAGCGGGAACGCCGCCAGCGTCACCGGGGCATTGGCCGGCGCCGGAGAGGGGTTCGCCACGCACGCGCCGCCCACGCAGGAGGCCTGGAGGCGGTACTGCTTGGCCAGGCCGTTGCTCCAGCCCACCACCACCAGGTACTCGCCCGCCTGATTGAAGGTCGCGAGCGGAATCTTGCTCAGCTCGCCGTAGCCGGAGTCGTCGTCCCCGTAGAGCGGCCAGTAGCCGTAGCCGTACTGCGTCTTCGGGCCGTACACGTACAGGCCGGTGTCCACGCCCATGCCGGTGCCCAGGTGGGTGACTTCCAGCGCCACCTGCGTGTTCGCCGCGACGTTGAGCTTGAAGCCCTCGTAGTTCGCGGACGTGCCGGTGTTCGACGTCACCGCGCCGCCCACGGGCAGCGTGCCCGCGATGTACAGGTAGCTGTCGAACGGAGCGGGCGGAGCCGGCACCAGCTGCTGCGTCGCCGTCGTCACCGTGTCGCCGCCCTCGGGGGCCGGGGTCTGCTCCGGCTGACCGCCACAGGCGCCCATCAGGCCCACCGCGGACATGCCCAGCACCGCGCTTCGCACTGCCGTTCCACGCTTCATCGCGTCCACCTTCTCAAGGAGGGCGGGGGGACCCGCCCTGGGAGTGAAACGCCTCCCTGTGACAGTTTGGAGCCTGGAACTCAAGCAACAGATGAAACACAGGCGCCCTTGGTGATTGGAGAGGGATTGCGGGCATGCTCCCGCACCCGCAGGAAAGCATCGCGTGCAGCGAAGGCCTGTGGACTCTGGGCAAGGAAGCGCTCCACGATGGCTTCGAACATGACAATAGAAAGACCCCCCTCTCTCGAGTTCGTCCTGGAGCGTGCCCGGGAACGAGCCCGTCGCGAGGAGTTGGCCCGGTCCCTGGCCGAGAGAGAGGGGAATGTCAGCGTCACGGAGCGCCTGGTGAATGGCCGATGGAGTTGGCTGCGACTGGCGGGACTGCTGCTCGCGGTGGGCTGCGCCTCCCTGCCCGCCCCCATCCCCC